>NZ_PYIB01000072.1:0-174048 GCF_009129705.1 Roseobacter sp. TSBP12 | reverse complement strand
AGCAATTCGTTGTATCAAAAAGCCTAAGACAACGGTTTATGGCACAAACAAGGTCGCCCTTCCGGGCGGCCTTTTTCATGCGCTTAGCACCGGCTTGCGCCCCACCCGGCGCTTGGCTTTGGGACATCTTACTCCATTTGTCTTGATCGGCTCAGACAGCAGAATTTGAGTATTTTCGCTGCCATGAAAAGGCTTTGTTAACGATGTTTGCCACATATTCCGCGCATGGATGTGCGACAGATCAGCGAGTGCGCCACATGGGAGGCGCTGGCGGACAGGGTGATGGCACCCTTGCCGCAGCGCTGGATTTATGGCGAAACTGCAAAACGATTGGGGCGCGAGGTTCGCAGGCTTTGCATTTTTGATGACACGGGACCGATTGCCACACCGATTGCCATCGCGCAGATCGTTATGCGCACAAAATTTGGCATGCGAACATCTTTACTCACCCGTGGCCCGCTGTTTCTACCAGAGTGTCCCCAGCATATCCAACGCGCCGCGCTCACATCTGTGCGCCGCGCCCTGCCCTTTGGCGTTCACCTGATGACCTGCGAGACGCGGCTCAGGCGGATCGGCCTGACTGCTGCCCCTGAGGTGGTGGAACTGGACCTCTCGCAAGAGCTTGCGAGTCTGCGCGCCGGGATGCATGGCAAATGGCGCAATGCCTTGAAAAATGCCGAGAGTACGCGGCTGAAAGTGGCGCAGTTGCAGCCGTCGCCCGGCGTGCTGATGCCGCTGTTGCGCACTGAAAAAAGCCGGCAGGCGAAGGGGCGGTACCGCGGATTGCCACCCGAATTCATGCTGGCTGTGCAAGACGTTGCGCCCAAATCTCTGCGGCTGTTCAGCGCCTCGGATGCGCAGATGTTGTTTGTCATTCATGGCACCAGCGCCAGCTATCAAATCGGCCACACCGGCTCTGAGGGACGCGCGCTGAATGCACATAACCTGATCCTTTGGGAGGCGATCCAACGTTTGAAATCCGAGGGCGTCCTGCGACTTGATCTTGGCACATTGGACCGGAACAAAGCGCCCGATTTGGCCCGGTTTAAGTTGCGCAGCGGTGCCCAGGCGCGTCACCTCGCCCCGGCAGCACTGATGTAAAAGGCCGCGCAAAGATTCCCCTGCGCGGCCTTTCTGATCATGACGTCGGACTTATTTCATCGCAGCATCGGTGATCTCAAGTGTATAAGCCCCCATTGGTTCTTTGGTGATGACCGGATCGGAGCCGCCCGACAGCAACGAGGCCACCGTGCGCTCATAATCGGCCACATCCAAAGAGCCGTCGGAGCCGTCGAGCAGTTTTGCCACTTCGGTCATCATGCGGACCTGATGGGTCATCGTCTGCGCGCCGGTTTCGTCATAGTCCAACACGATTTCCGCGGCCTCTTCCGGGTTGGCGGCGGCATAGGTCCAGCCCTCCATCGAGGCTTTCACAAAGCGTGCCATTTTGTCTTTAAACGCCTCATCCGTCAGGCTGTCTTCGAGCACATAAAGACCGTCTTCGAGTGTGGCGACACCTTGGTCTTCGTATTTAAAGGTGATCAGATCGTCGGCGGAAATGCCCGCGTCAATCACCTGCCAATACTCGTTATAGGTCATGGTGGAGATACAGGCGGCCTGTTTTTGCAACAGCGGATCGACGTTGAACCCCTGTTTCAAAACGGTCACGCCGCCCTCGGAGCCATCGGTCGCGAGGCCCAATTTGCCCATCCACGACAGAAACGGATATTCGTTGCCGTAGAACCAAACACCAAGCGTTTTGCCGGGGAAATCTTCGGGGCCGGTGATGCCACTTTCTTTGAGACAGGTCAGCATCATGCCAGAGGATTTGTACGGCTGGGCGATGTTCACAACCGGCGCGCCGTTTTCACGCGCGGCCAAGGCCGAAGGCATCCAATCGACCATCACATCGGCCCCGCCGCCGAGCAAAACCTGCACAGGGGCCACATCCGGGCCACCCGGTTTGATCGTCACGTTCAGGTCTTCGGCCTCATAAAACCCTTTTTCCAGAGCCACATAGTAGCCGGCGAATTGCGCCTGCGTGACCCATTTGAGTTGCAGCGTCACATCATCGGCGGCAAAGGCGCCAGAGCTCATAGCGGCCAGAGCGGCAGCGCTCGTCAGTAGCTTTTTCATCGAAATACAACCTCCAAGTTGTCGGTAATGCCGGGAGTTTGTCCCCCGGTTCATCGTCTTTGCGGGATCACCCGCGTTGTGATGGGTGCCAGAAGGTCACCCGTTTCTCGATGGCCGACACGATCCCGTAAAGGGCCGTTCCGGTCACCGCGGACACGACAATTTCAGCCCAAACCATATCGGTTGCCAAGCGTCCCATCTCTGTCGAGATGCGAAAGCCCATGCCCCGGATGGGAGAGCCGAAATATTCAGCAACAATCGCCCCGATCAGCGCCAAAGAAGTGGCGATTTTGAGGCCATTGAACAAAAACGGCAGCGCCGCAGGGCCGCGTAATTTCAACAGTGTTTGTGTATGCGAGGCGGCGTAAGTGCGCATCAAATCCCGCTGCATCGTGTCCACTGCGGCCAAACCACCCAGCATGTTCACCAGCATCGGGAAAAATACCATCACCGCAACCACCGCCGCCTTTGAGTGCCAATCAAAGCCGAACCACATCACCATGATCGGCGCGAGGCCGACGATGGGCAATGCGGCAAAGAAATTGGCGACAGGCAACAGCCCGCGTTTCAAAAACACAAATCGGTCGATGATCACGGCCAAGATCAGCGCCGCCAATGTGCCCATCCAAAGCCCATTGAGCGCACCTTTGACGACGGTTTGCACCCAGTCTTCCCAAAGCGTCGGTCCAGAGGACAGGATCGCGGCAAAAATGGCCGAGGGCGGTGGCAAGATTGCGGGAGAGACACCGAACAGGCGCACGCCAAACTCCCACAAAGCAAGGACCAAAACCCCGAAGCCCAGCGGCCAAAGCACCTGTTCGGCGCGTGTGTCCAAGCGGCTCATAGCGCGCGCCCTCCCATGAGATGCCGAGCGGCTTTTTCAAAGCTGCCGACGAGGAAAATCAAAAGACCGGCCAAGATCGCCGCGGCAAACAGCGCCGCCCACATGATCATCGGCTCGCCAAACTGCGATCCGATCAACATCCGCGCACCAAGCCCGGAGATCGCGCTGGTCGACAATTCCGCCACCACCGCGCCGACGAAAGACGCGGCCACCGCCACTTTGAGCGAGGCAAAGAAATAGGGCATAGATGAGGCAAGCGCAGTTTCCAAAACACGTCGTTTTGGCGCGCGCCATAGGTGCGCAACAGGTCAAGCTGCATCTGATCCGGGCTGGTTAAGCCTTTGACCATACTCACCAAAACCGGATAAAAACTAAGATAGGCGGCGATGATGGCCTTGGGCACCATTAAAGTCCCGGTCCCCACCGCATTCGAGAGCACGACAATAATCGGCGCAAGCGCGACAATCGGAATGGTCTGAGAAATGATCGCCCAAGGCATCAAAGTCAGTCGCCCGACCCGACTCAACACGATCACCGTGGCCAGAGCCACACCGATGACAATGCCAAAGACAAACCCCAAAAGCGTGGTTTTGAGCGTGATCATGCCCTGATAGACCATCGAGCGTTTCGAGGTGATTTTCTTCTCGACCGTGGTGTTCCACAGCTCGCTGGCGATCTGATGCGGTGCGGGCAAAAGCGGGCGCGATTGCTGCATCGTATCACTGAGCAGATCGGAAAACGTCACCTCCGTGCCCGCCCGTGCGGCTTGGTCATAGGTCCAGGTGCTGTTCATTTTAAACGCGGCACCGTACCAGATCACGATCAGTGCAAGCACGATGGTAACGATGGGGAGGATGTTTTTCATGCGCGCCACTCCATCCGATATTGCGCCGGTTCGCCTTCGGCTTCTGGTGCAATTTCTCCAGCAATCTCAAAACCTTCACGCAGGTAAAACCGATGCGCCGCGATGTTCGGTTGATGGGTTTGCAACCATAAAAAATCACGCCCGGCTTTGGCGGTATCAACCAACGCTTTGCCAATCCCCTGTCCCTGACGATCGCAATAAAGCGCGCCAATCTTTTGGGTTGCGGCATCAATGGACATATAGGCCACGACCGGATCACCCGCGACATAGATCTGACGGTGATCAAACACCTCGTCGATCATCCCGATGACATCACTCTCAATCGTGCCGTCCGGCATCCACTCTGTTGCGGCTTCCCAAGCCACGACAATGCGCGCCATGGCCGGAATATCTGCGCGGGTGGCGCGTCTGATCTCAATTGTCATGCGTCATGCCCCGCGCGCAGGCCCTCACGCACCCGATGGGCGATTTTGATAAACTCTTCGCTGTCGCGAATGTCCAAAGGCCGATCTGGTGGCAGGGTCGATTCAATCACATCGGTGATCCGCCCCGGACGCGGGCTCATCACCACGATCTTGGTCGACAGATACACCGCCTCCGGGATCGAATGGGTGACGAAACCGATGGTTTTTTGCGTCGCGGCCCAGAGTTTCAACAACTCTTCATTGAGCTTGTCGCGCACGATCTCATCCAGCGCGCCAAACGGTTCGTCCATCAACAAAATATCGGCGTCAAAGGCCAGCGCGCGGGCAATGGACGCCCGTTGTTGCATCCCGCCGGAGAGCTGCCATGGGAATTTTTTGCCAAATCCGCGCAGATCGACCAGATCCAGAACCCGATCAATATGGCCTTTCCACTCCGATTTCGGAAAGCCCATGATCTCCAGCGGCAATTGGATATTGCCGCGAATGGTGCGCCATGGATAAAGCCCCGCCGCTTGAAAGACATAGCCATAAGCCCTTGATTTACGGGCTTCTTCCGGGGTCATCCCATTGACGGTCAAACGCCCGCCCGTCGGCGTTTCAAGCCCGGCGATACAGCGCAAAAACGTCGTCTTGCCGCAGCCCGATGGCCCGATAAAAGAGACGAAATCGCCCTTGTTGATCTCAAGATTCACATTCTTGAGCGCATGAACCGGCCCATCATTGGTCTGGAACGTCAGGTCCACGCCTTTGGCGTCAATCACTGGCTTTTTCATTCTATATTTTCCCTCGCTCTGGCGCTTATGCTGGAGCAATCCCTGTTGGCGGGCGGGCCGTTGTTCGGCCCTGCCCTTTTTGTTTTCAAGACTTTAGACGCCCGTCACCGGAATGCCCGTGCGCGCCACAGGGCGCGGGGCGGACAGTTCTTTCCATTTTGAGAGCGCCCTGTTCACCGTCGCATTGGCATCGCGGGCAACGAATTCACCATGGCCCTCTTTCGCCTTCAACTCGCCCCTATCGACCGCAACATAGCCGCGGGTCAAAACGTACCGCGGCAAGGCCGTGACTTCGATGCCCTCGAACACGTTGTAATCAATCGCGGAGGCTTGCGTATCCGCCGAAATCACTTTGGACATCGACGGGTCCATCACCACAATATCCGCATCCGCCCCGACCAGGATCGCGCCCTTTTTCGGGTAACAATTCAAAATCTTAGCGATGTTGGTTGAGGTCACGGCAACGAATTCATTCATCGTGATCCGCCCGGTCTCGACGCCCATGGTCCACAGCACCGGAAGCCGATCCTCAAGCCCGCCCGTGCCGTTCGGGATCTTGGAAAAATCACCGAGGCCATAACGTTTTTGATCGGTGGTAAAGGCGCAGTGATCGGTGGCGACACAGGACAGAGTGCCCGACGCGAGACCGGCCCAAAGGCTATCCTGATGTTTTTTGTTGCGGAACGGCGGCGACATCACCCGGCGTGCGGCGTGGTCCCAATCTTCGTTGAAATATTCCGTCTCGTCCAAGACCAAATGCTGGATCAAAGGCTCACCCCAGACCCGTTTGCCGTTCATTTTCGCCCGGCGGATCGCCTCATGCGCCTCTTCGCACGAGGTGTGCACAACGTAAAGCGGCGCGCCCGCCATATCGGCCAACATGATCGCGCGGTTGGTGGCTTCGCCCTCCACCTGCGGCGGACGCGAATAGGCGTGGGCCTCGGGGCCGGTGTTGCCTTCGGCCAAAAGCTGTGCCGTGAGTTCCGCGACCACATCGCCATTCTCGGCATGGACAAGCGGCGTCGCGCCCAATTCGGCGCAGCGCTTGAACGAGGCGTAAAGCTCATCGTCATTCACCATCAACGCGCCCTTATAGGCGAGGAAGTGTTTGAATGTATTGATACCTTTTTCCTCGGTGATGAGTTTCATCTCATCAAACACCTGCTCGCCCCACCATGTGATCGCCATATGATAGGAATAATCACAAGCCGCCTGCCCGGATTTGTTGTCCCAGACCTTGAGACTGTCGAGCAGGCTTTCCCCCGGACTCGGCAAGCAGAAATCCACCACCATCGTCGTCCCCCCCGCCAAAGCGGCGCGGGTGCCAGAGGCGAAATCATCGGCGGAATAGGTGCCCATAAACGGCATTTCGAGATGCGTGTGCGGGTCAATCCCGCCCGGCATCACAAAACACCCGGTCGCGTCCAAAATCTCATCGCCTGTCAGGTCTGGCCCGATCTCAACAATCACGCCATCTTCGATTTTCACATCGGCCTTATAGGTCAAATCGGCGGTGACAACCGTGCCGCCTTTGATCACCTTGCTCATGACTTCACTCCTTGTTGCTCGGACGAGGCCGCGCGCGCCTCAGTCTTCTTTTGTCTTTAAATATCCTCGGGAGCACGAGGGGCGAGCCCCTCGTCCCTGCCCGCCCTCAGTCCACAATCTGAGCCGTTTCCAAAACCGCATGCAACAACACATCGGTGCCCGCCGCCGCCCATGCCGGGCTGATCTCTTCGGCCTCATTGTGCGACAGACCGTCCACACAGGGGCACATGATCATCGCGGTCGGGGCAACATCGTTGATCCAACAGGCATCGTGCCCCGCACCGGAGACGATATCCATATGGCTATAGCCCAACCGTTCGGCGGCATTGCGGACCGCACCGACCAAGGTCTCATCAAAGGCAGGTGGTTCGAATTGGCCGGAAATTTCTGAGCTGAACGTGACCCCGATCTCCTCACAGAGTTGTGGCGCGCGCTCATAATACTCCGCCTCCATCGCATGCAAGACCTCCGGTAAATGCGAGCGGAAATCGACGGTGAACACCACCTTTCCGGGTATCACATTGCGCGAATTGGGATAGACGTCGATATGGCCGATGGCACCCACCGCGCCCGGCTGATGTTTCATCGCGATCTCATGGACCAATTCGGTCAACAGGGCCAAACCGCGTCCGGCGTTTTTGCGCATATGCATCGGCGTCGAGCCGGTGTGGCTGTCCTTGCCCTCGACCGTACATTCAATCCAACGCAGGCCCTGCCCATGGGTGACGACGCCAATGTCCTTGCCCTCGGCCTCCAAAATCGGGCCCTGTTCGATGTGTAATTCGAACATCGCATGCATCTTGCGCGCGCCGACGGGTTCGTCCCCGACCCAGCCGATCCGTTTCAATTCATCACCAAATTTCAACCCCTTGGCATCCACACGATCATAGGCCCAATCTTGTTCATGCTTGCCCGCGAACACGCCGGAGGCCAGCATGGCGGGGGCAAAACGGGTGCCCTCTTCGTTGGTCCAGTTGGTCAACACGATCGGGTGTTTGGTCTTGATGCCCAGATCATTCATCGTGCGCACGGCCTCTAATCCGCCCAGCACGCCCAAAATGCCATCGTATTTGCCGCCCGTCGGCTGCGTGTCCAGATGCGAGCCCATGTAAACCGGCAGCGCGTCCGGGTCCGTGCCCGCGCGCGTCATGAACATATTGCCCATGCTGTCGACGCCCATGGTCATCCCTGCCGCTTCGCACCAAGTCTGAAACAAGGCGCGGCCTTGGGCATCCTCATCGGTCAGAGTCTGGCGATTGTTGCCACCCGCGACCCCAGGGCCGATCTTGGCCATCTCCATGAGGCTCTCCCAAAGGCGTTCGGAATTGATTTTGAGGTTCTCGCCGGGTGCCGACATGGATCTTTCCTTTCGTTCATCAAATCGTTTGGGCGATGGACCCGCCCGCCTGTGCGCTGCATGTTCCTGATCACCGCCCTGGTCACCATCTTGATTGCAGTCTGCTCAGGCGGTGCGCGCGTTGCATCCCCTGTGACCTACCCTCAGCAGATTTGACCATTCGGTCAAGAGAAACACTAACAGCACTGTTCAGCCACAAAACCGTACATGTGCCAAAAAACCATGCAAACGGATCACAAGTCCGGTTTTAAGGCGATTCCCCCTTCGGTTTGGCGTTTTTTTTAGCAATTATAGACAGACTAACGCGAGAGGATCGGGGGCGGATGAGAATCGAACCAAAAATGCCGGGACGGCAACCACGCACAAGAATACAAAAAAAGAACACGGAGACCATATTAGAAGCCGCTTTAGAGGTGTTTTCTCAACATGGGTTTCGCGGGGCAACGCTGGATCAAATCGCCAAGGCCGCAGGTTTGTCCAAACCCAATCTGCTCTACTATTTCCCCTCGAAAGTCGCCATTCACCGCGCCTTGATCGACGGGTTGATGAAAACCTGGCTCGATCCTTTGCGTGAAATGAAGGCAGATGGCGATCCTGTCGAGGAAGTCATTGCCTATGTTTTGCGCAAATTGGAGATGGCGCGGGAGTTCCCGCGTGAAAGCCGCCTATTTGCCAATGAGATCGTGCAAGGCGCGCCAAACATCATGGACAAGATCGAAGGTGAGCTGAAAAATCTGGTCGAAGAAAAGGCGGCGGTGATCGAAGGCTGGATTGAACAGGGTAAAATCGCGCCGTGCAATCCCTATCACCTGATCTTTTCGATCTGGTCCACGACGCAACATTACGCCGATTTCGACGCCCAAATCCGGGGCATTCTGCACCCGGAGGGGGACGCGCATTTTGAACAGGCGCGACATCATTTGGAAACCCTGTTCCGCCGGATGTTGACGCCATAAAGGATTTGGAAACCAAGTCGCGCCACCTTGAGGCGCGACAGGATGAATCGTGTTAACCAAAAGCAAATATTTCTGTGGGTCTTAACCCTTGGAAAACCATAATCCGTTATAAAGGGCAATGTGGGGGCTCCTGAAAAGAAGGAGCACGAGCATGACCAATGTAGCGGGAGTGCCAGCCTTTGGGGGAGGTGGTTTTGCCTTTAGACAGCCACCCGATCCGCCAAGGCCCGCTGTGCCTCAGGTCGCTCAAACGGCGACAGATGGCTCAGCAACATTTACAAAAGGGAACGAACTTCCCGGCCAGAACGGCAGCAAATACACCAAAAGTGACCCTGTGAGCGACACCGCGAATGATGCGGCGGCGCCCAAATCAACGGATGCCAAATCTGAGGCGCAGAATCGGATCAAAGAAGATCTGCCAAAAGACATTCTGACCGGGCCTACGCCCGCGTTTCAGGCCTCAGTTCTTGAGGTCGAAAGCGATCTGCGCAATGTCATTGCCCAGTTCGAAGCCCGGCGCAATCAGGTCAGCGATGGGGCCGCCATTTCGGCCACGCCGCGTGGGTCTGAAGCCCGTTCGCAGGCCGCGCAGCCTTTGACATCAGAACGCACGGGGGCTGAAACCCACCACGCCGCCGTCGCAGACGCGACACAGGCCGAGGCGCAAAAAGACGCAACAGAGGCCACGCAGGCCTTGGTGCAGACCTCATCGGAGGCGATGGACCCCGAGACCCGCTATGCCGGTCCGGCGGCCAACCCGCGTAGCCCGTACGATCCGGTCTAATCTACAGCCCGCGTCAGGATGGTGCGGCCTAAGCATATGATATTTTGATGTTTTCTTGACTAGGGCTTCAACCCGGCAGGATATTCACACCGCGCGTGGCCGGTCAGGACACGCGCAGGGTGGCGCTTTGCCCACTCGGTGCGTGAAATCCGCGCGAGATCACATCATCCAAAGTTCTGGACAGGTAAGGTCTGTCCAGGCCGAATGAACTGTGCGCATCGGGACCCGCCCGATGCGCACTTTATTCTTCATTATGTTTCATTCCGCCGAAATGGCAGCCACATTGTTGGGATGCGTGGTCCAGTTGGCATAGTCGCCAACGGGTTTGCCCGTGCGTTCATCCACCTCACCTTTGTCCAATGTTTTCATGGTGATACAGCCCTCAACCGGGCAGACATTGACACAAAGGTTACAGGCCACGCATTCGTCATCCATGACGGTGAACACCCGGTCCGGCGACATCGAAATCGCTTGGTGCGAGGTGTCTTCGCAGGCGGCATAACAGCGCCCGCAATTGATGCAATCGTCCTGATTGATCACCGCTTTGGTCACATGGTTGAGATTGAGATACTGCCAATCGGTGACATTTGGCACCGCGCGGCCGGAAATCTCCGCGACGGAGGTGAATCCCTTTTCATCCATGTATTGCGACAGGCCGGAGATCATTTCTTCAACGATTTTAAACCCATAGGTCATCGCGGCGGTACAGACCTGAACGTTCGATGCGCCCAGGGCCAGGAATTCCGCCGCATCGCGCCATGTGGTCACGCCGCCGATCCCCGAGATCGGCAGGTTTGCCGTGGCCGGATTGCGGGCAATCTCCGCGACCATATTCAACGCAATCGGTTTCACCGCCGGGCCGCAATAGCCGCCATGGGTGCCTTTGCCGTCGATCATCGGTTCGGGCGCAAAGCTATCGAGGTTGACCGAGGTGATCGAATTGATCGTGTTGATCAGCGACACAGCATCCGCGCCGCCACGCAGCGCCGCCTCGGCGGGCAAAATGATATTGGTGATGTTCGGCGTCAGCTTGACAATCACCGGCAAACCCGTTGCCTCTTTGCACCAGCGCGTCACCATTTCGATATACTCGGGCACCTGCCCCACGGCCGCGCCCATGCCGCGTTCGGCCATGCCATGCGGACAGCCAAAGTTCAGCTCAAACCCGTCACAGCCGGTTTCGGCGATGCGCGGGATAATGCTTTTCCAGCTTTCGGCGTCACACGGCACCATGACCGAGGCGATCAGCGCCCGATCCGGGAAATCCTTTTTGACGCGGGTCATTTCCTCAAGGTTGACCTCAAGCGGACGGTCGGTGATCAGTTCGATGTTGTTGAGACCCAAAAGACGGCGATCCGCGCCATGAATGGCCCCGTAACGCGGACCGTTGACGTTGACCACGGGCGGGCCTTCTTCGCCCAAGGTCTTCCAAACCACCCCGCCCCATCCGGCCTCAAAGGCGCGACGGACGTTATATTCTTTGTCGGTGGGCGGCGCGGAGGCCAACCAAAACGGGTTCGGAGAGGTGATACCGCAGAATGTGCTTGTGAGATCGGCCATGTCTTAGCCCTCCATAAGGCTGGCGTGAATGTCTTCGGCCGCATCGCGACCCTCGGCAACGGCGGTGACGGTCAGGTCTTCGCCGCCAGAGGCACAATCGCCCCCGGCCCAAACCCCCGCCATCGAGGTACGCCCCGTAGCGGACACGGCGATTTTGCCGCCCTCGATTTTGATCCCCTCAGGCGCCCCCACAAGGGTCTGCCCGATGGCTTTGAACACCTGATCCGCGGCCAGACGGAAGGTCTCGCCCGTCCCCGTCAGCTTGCCATCGACCTCTTGAGTGAATTCAAATTCCATCTCGGCACAGGACCCATTGCCATGCACGGCCACAGGCGAGGCGTTATAGATGATCTGCACGCCTTTCGAGGTCGCAAGCTCCTGTTCATACTCAGAAGCCGACATCCGGTCTTTGCCGCGGCGATAGACGATGGTGACGTTTTGCGCGCCCAAAAGTTTGGATTGCACCCCGGCGTCCACGGCGGTCATGCCGCCGCCGATCACCACCACGTTACGGCCCACGGGCAGGGTTGAGAGGTCGGTGGATTGGCGAAGATCGGCGATGAAATCCACCGCGTCCAACACGCCCTCCTTGTCCACACCTTCGGCCCGCAACGCATTGACGCCCGCGAGACCGATGGCCAAAAACACCGCATCATAGTCGTCTTGCAGCGCGGCAAGCGTCAGCCCCTCGCCCAGCTTTTTGCCATGCTCGACGGTGATCCCGCCGATCTGCAACAACCAATCAACCTCGCTTTGGGCAAACCCGCCCGGCGCTTTGTAGGACGCGATGCCATATTCATTGAGCCCGCCAGATTTCGGACGCGCCTCAAACATCACCACATCATGGCCTTTCATCGCCAAACGATGCGCGGCGGACAGGCCCGCAGGCCCGGCACCGACCACGGCAACGGTCTTGCCAGTGGCCTCTGCGCGGGCAAAGGGATGGGCGTTTTTCGCCATCAGCGTGTCGGTGGCATAGCGCTGCAACCGACCGATTTCGACCGGCTTGCCTTCCGCCTTTTCACGCACACAGGCCTCTTCGCACAAGGTTTCCGTCGGACAGACCCGCGCGCACATGCCGCCCAGAATATTCTGTTCGAAAATCGTCCTTGCCGCCGCCTCCGGCGTTCCCGTGGCGATCTGGCGAATAAACAATGGCACGTCGATCGAGGTCGGACATGCGGTCATGCACGGCGCATCATGGCAAAAATAACACCGGTCCGAGGCCACAAGCGCCTCGTGATGGTCTAAAACCGGATGCAAATCGGAAAACTGTGCGGTATAGCTTTCCGCCGGCAGGCGCCCTGCGGCGATTGCGGGCGTCATCGGACTGTTGGACATCGGGCTCGCTCCCTGTTAGCTGGCTTTTGTTGGTGTCAGGGTGGCAGGGTTGATTTTTTTATCAAGTGGTAAAATTTATCAACCCGTTATTTTCGAACCTTTCAGGCCTCTCACGCCAAAGAATGATGCGCGAACGCCCAAATCATAGGCAAAGTTTGCGGCACTCCCCCTTGATCGGAGGCCGATATCGGGTTTTCACGCAGCGTAACAACGCCTATATACGAACGATATGAACAACAGCCCGCTTTTAATGACGGGCGGCAGAAACCGAGTTGAACACATGACCAAGCAAAACGACGCCGACGTGGCTTTCATTCAGGCTCTCGCCGAACTGCTGACCGCAAATGACCTCTCCGAAGTGGAAGTCATGCGCGAATATGGCGACAACGACAGCCTCAATGTCCGCGTCAGCCGTGCCCTACCGCAGATGATTCAGACGGTCGCCGCACCAGCCCCCGTGGCCGCACCCGCAGCTCCTGCCGCTGCCATGGCCGCCCCGGTTGTGGCCGCCGCTGCCGATCCGGCCAATGATCCAAACGCTCTGGCCTCGCCGATGGTGGGCACTGCCTATCTGGCGGCCGAACCGGGCGCTGCCCCTTTCGCCAAGATCGGCGATCAGGTGTCCGAAGGTCAAACCGTTTTGATCATCGAAGCGATGAAAACCATGAACCACATCCCGGCGCCGAAATCCGGCACCGTCAAACGCATCCTCGTTGAAGATGGCACTCCGGTCGAATTCGGCGCTCCGCTGATGATCATCGAATAAGGGATCTGATCCATGTTCGATAAAATCCTCATCGCCAACCGTGGCGAGATTGCCCTTCGGGTGATCCGCGCCTGCCGCGAGATGGGCATCCAATCCGTTGCGGTGCATTCCACCGCCGACGCGGATGCGATGCATGTGCGCATGGCCGACGAAGCCGTTTGTATCGGCCCTAATTCGTCGACCCTCTCCTATCTCTCTTTCCCCGCGATCATCGCCGCCTGTGAAATCACCGGCGCGCAGGCTATCCATCCGGGCTATGGGTTTCTCTCTGAAAACGCCGCCTTTGTGCAGATCGTCGAAGATCACGGGCTGAGTTTCATTGGACCGTCGGCGGAACACATTCGTCAGATGGGCGACAAAATCACCGCCAAGGAAACCGCCGAACGTTTGGGCATTCCGATTGTTCCGGGTTCCAAAGGCGGCGTGCCGGACGTGGAGAGCGCCAAAAAAGCCGCCGCCGAGATGGGTTATCCGGTCATCATCAAAGCCACCGCCGGTGGTGGCGGGCGCGGCATGAAAGTGGCGCTGAGTGAGGCCGAGCTTGAAGTCGCCTTCCGCACCGCGCGCTCCGAATCCAAAGCCGCTTTTGGCAATGACGAGGTCTATATGGAGAAATATCTCCAAAAGCCGCGTCACATCGAAGTGCAGGTCTTTGGCGACGGCCAGGGTGGCGGCGTCCATTTGGGCGAACGCGATTGCTCGCTGCAACGGCGCCACCAGAAAGTATTTGAGGAAGCCCCCGGCCCCTCGATTTCCCCCGAAGAACGTGCCCGCATTGGCGGTATCTGCGCCAAGGCCATCGCTGAGATGGGCTACAAAGGCGCGGGCACCATCGAGTTCCTCTATGAAGATGGCGAGTTCTATTTCATCGAAATGAACACCCGCCTTCAGGTTGAGCACCCGGTGACCGAAGCAATTTTCCGTCAAGACCTCGTGCGCGAACAAATTCGTGTGGCTGCGGGCGAAAAACTGTCCTTCAGCCAGGAGGATTTGCTGCTCGATGGTCATGCCATCGAAGTGCGGATCAACGCCGAAAAACTGCCGAATTTCACCCCCTGCCCCGGCAAAATCACCCAGTATCACGCTCCCGGCGGTCTGGGTGTCCGGATGGATTCGGCGCTGTATGATGGCTACTCCATTCCGCCCTATTACGACAGTTTGATCGGCAAACTGATCGTACATGGCCGCGACCGCCCCGAAGCTTTGGCACGTCTCAAACGCGCCTTGGGTGAATTGATCGTCGATGGTGTCGATACCACGATCCCGCTGTTTCACGCCCTGCTCGAAGAGAAAGACGTGCAAACTGGCGACTACAACATCCATTGGCTCGAAAAATGGCTTGAGACCAACCTCGGCTAAGGTCTTTGGATCATGTCAAAAAAGGCCGCGCCCCATAGGAGTGCGGCCTTTTCTTTTGCCCAAACTCGCGCCAAAGTCGCCCCCATGGATCACCTTGCCCTCACGCCAGAACTCATCTTGCAGGCCTATGCCAATGGCGTGTTTCCCATGGCCGAGGGGCGCGATGATGATGAGATTTTTTGGGTCGATCCCCGAGCGCGCGGGATCATTCCGCTGGATGGGTTTCACATCTCCCGCTCCTTGGCCAAAGTGATCCGCTCAGGCCACTTTCGAGTCACCTTCAACCATGATTTCGAAGGCGTCATGGAGGGCTGTGCCGATCGCGATGAGACCTGGATCAACGACACGATTTTCGAACTTTACGGCGCGCTGCATGACATGGGCTTTGGGCATTCTTTGGAAATTTGGCAGGGCGAGCGGCTTGTCGGCGGCACCTATGGCCTCACACTCGGCACCGCGTTTTTTGGCGAAAGCATGTTCTCGCGCGCGCCGAATGCCTCAAAGGTCGCGCTGGCCTATATGGTCGCCCGGCTCAAACGCACCGGGTTTACCCTGTTTGACACGCAATTCCTGACGCCGCATCTGGCCTCGCTTGGCGGGATCGAGATCCCACGTGCCGAGTATCGAGACATGCTGCGAAACGCGTTACTGTCGCGCGCCGACATCACTGCGCTGGCGCAAGACCTGACGCCTCAGGACGTGGTGCAGGACAGCGGCCAGATATCGTAACGCTGATGGTCCATTGCATTCAACGCCGGGCTTGAGGCGACCATCCAACCGGAAAAGGCCGGGGCCTCCATGCCCTCGACACGCACCACAAGATAGGCATAGGCATCGCCCGACGGGTTGCCTTTGGGCGAGCGACAATCGCCCAAAAACACCTGAATGCGGCCAAAACTGGCGGTTCCGCCGACATCAAGCGACAGATCTTCAACCGCGCCCGTGAGCTTATCCAGCGCGCGCACCGTGGCACCTGAGGCAGACACCACCTCTTCTTGCAATTCGGTGGTGATGTCTTGCAATTCCTGTTGATAGCCATCGTTGGGCAGGCTTTGCAGATCTTCAAGCGACAAGCCCCCCGTGCCAAACCCGGCCACGTCGCCGTCATCCAAAGGTGTGATCACAATGGAATCCAGATCGGTTTCCAGATCATCGCCAAATCCGGCCTCTTGCGCCGAGATCGGCGTCGAGAGTGACAGCATCAGGATCAAGGCCGGAAGGTGACGCCTCATTCTGTGCTGCTCCCAGAGTCACTTCCTGTGTCGCTTCCGGTGACGAATTTCAACATCAGGTTGATCAGGCTGATCGAGCCTTGGGTGTCAGCGATCACTTGACCATCTTCGAAATTAAACATCGACCCGCCGGGCACAAGCTCGACAAAATTGCCGCCTAATAGCCCCTCAGAGGAAATCAAAGCGGCGGTATCGTCGGGCAAGACCACCGATTTATCAAGCGTGAGCTGCGCCTCAGCGCGGTAAGTCTCGGGGTTGAGATCCAGCGCGGTCACCGTGCCGATTTTCACCCCGGCCAAACGCACATCCGTACCCGCGGAAATACCTTCGGCAGAGCGAAAGGAGGCCGTAAGGTGGTAATCGTCCGTTGCTCCGGAGGCAAAGCCCGTAACCTGTCCGGCATAGATGAGAAAGCCCAGTGCGAGGGCGACAACGCCCGCACCAACGGCAACTTCTGTCATGTTTTCAGACATAAATGGTCCGCCCTTGTTCAGGTTGCTGCGGGTCGGGCGGCCTTATTCAGGCTGCCAAGCCTCATAATCCTGACGCAGAACCGGGTTGGCCTTGCGGATCGAACCCGCAGGCGCGTAAGCGGCGATGGTGCCCGTGAGGTTTTCGACATGAGGTTTCTCCCAAGTCTTGTGCTCAAGCGCCTCATGGCCCGGATGGTTGGCAAACGTGTGGTGCAGCCAGCCATGCCAATCAGGATTCACGCGGGAGGCCTCGACCTCACCGTTGAAAATCACCCAGCGACGGCTGTCATCTTCGTTGCGGAAATAGAAATTGCCTTGGGCGTCTTCGCCGACCTTGATGCCATGGCGCCAGGTGAACAATTGAGTGCCAATGGTTTGGCCCTTCCACCAGACAAGTGCGCGCAGGACAGTGTTCACGATACCCATGGATCCGGTCACCTTTCGTAATTCGCTTGTCGCAATCTATGACCCATCCGCACGCCAAGGTCCAGAGGGCAGCCGCCTGTGCCGGGCGAGTTTTCGCCGCAGAAGGCCAAAAAAAGCCCCCCGCCTCACGCGAAGGCAGGGGGCAAATGTCAGCACACAAGGATCAGCGGATCAGGCTGTCGCTTCCTTGGTCTTTTCGTCCGAGTAGATCATCAACGGCTTGGCCGACGACATCACAGCATCCTCGTTCACAACGACTTCGGTGACATTGTCCATGCCCGGAAGTTCGAACATGGTGTCGAGCAGGATGTCTTCGAGGATTGAGCGCAGACCGCGCGCACCGGTTTTACGTTCAATCGCCCGTTTCGCGATGGAGGTAAGCGCATCCTCGGTGAAGGTCAGCTTGGCGTTTTCCAACTCGAACAGGCGCTGGTATTGCTTCACCAGTGCGTTTTTCGGTTGGGTCAAAATCGTGACCAAGGCGTCCTCATCCAAATCTTCGAGCGTCGCCAGAACGGGCAAACGGCCAACAAATTCCGGGATCAAGCCGAATTTCAACAGGTCTTCCGGTTCGAGCTGCTTGAACATCTCGCCGACGCCTTTGTCTTCGTCGTTTTTCACATCCGCACCAAACCCCATCGCAGTCCCTTTGTTGCGCTGCGCGATGATCCGGTCGAGACCGGCAAAGGCCCCGCCACAGATGAACAGGATGTTGGTGGTGTCCACTTGCAGGAATTCCTGCTGCGGATGCTTGCGCCCGCCTTGCGGCGGCACGGAAGCCACGGTGCCTTCCATGATTTTCAGCAAAGCCTGTTGCACACCCTCGCCCGACACATCGCGAGTGATCGAAGGATTGTCGGATTTGCGGGTGATTTTGTCGACTTCGTCGATGTAAACGATGCCGCGCTGCGCCCGCTCGACGTTATATTCAGACGCCTGAAGCAGTTTCAGGATAATGTTTTCGACATCTTCCCCGACATAGCCCGCCTCGGTCAAAGTCGTCGCATCGGCCATGGTGAAAGGCACGTCGAGAATGCGCGCCAGCGTTTGCGCCAAAAGGGTTTTCCCGCAACCGGTCGGACCGATCAAAAGGATGTTCGACTTCGACAATTCGATGTCGCCATTGCCTTTGGCCGCATGATTAAGGCGCTTGTAATGGTTGTGAACCGCCACAGACAACACGCGTTTCGCGGTCGCCTGACCGATCACATAATCATCGAGAACCTGACAAATGTCGCGCGGGGCAGGCACGCCCTCGGAGGATTTCAGACCAGAGGATTTGGTTTCCTCGCGAATGATATCCATGCACAGTTCGACACATTCGTCACAGATGAAAACGGTCGGGCCCGCAATCAATTTGCGCACCTCGTGCTGGCTCTTACCGCAGAACGAGCAGTAAAGCGTGTTTTTGCTGTCACTACTGGACGAATTGCTCATCACATTCCCCTAAGGACCCGGAACTGGGCCGTCTTTATAAATCTGGCTGAGCCCCAAACGGCGCTCAACTTTGCCCTGAAATAGCAGCCCCCAAAGGGGCCGCCCATTGCCCTTGTTCCCCTGAGTGTAAGACAGCGATTTTTCGGGCACAATGGCAAAATCCCGATCGCACTTAACAGCATTGCGAGGCCAATGGCCCCGCCCCTGACCGGCCCGGATGCATCCAGACCGATCAGAGCCTTTGATCTTACTCTTCCGGCACCGCGCGGCTTTCGACGATTTCGTCGATCAAACCAAAGGCTTTGGCATCTTCCGGCGACATGAAATTGTCGCGTTCAAGCGCATCCACCACGGTACCCATGGTTTGCCCGGTATGTTTGACGTAGATCTCATTGAGCCGATCTTTGAGTTTCTGCGTCTCTTTGGCGTGGATCATGATATCCGTCGCCTGACCTTGGTAGCCACCGGAGGGTTGGTGCACCATGACGCGCGAATTGGGCAGCGAGAAGCGCATGCCTTTTTCGCCCGCAGTCAGCAAAAGAGAGCCCATCGACGCCGCCTGCCCCATCACAAGGGTCGACACTTTCGGGCGGATATATTGCATCGTGTCATAGATCGACAGACCGGAGGTGACGACACCACCCGGGCTGTTGATATACATTGCGATCTCTTTTTTCGGATTCTCGGCCTCAAGGAACAAAAGCTGGGCACAGATCAGCGACGACATGCCGTCATGCACTGGACCGTTGAGGAAAATGATCCGCTCTTTGAGCAGGCGCGAGAAAATATCATAGGCCCGCTCGCCACGGCTGGTCTGTTCAACGACCATGGGAACGAGGGTATTCATGTAGGTATCAATCGGGTCTTTCATATACGCCTGCCTATTGCTTCTATGTGAGGTGTTAGCGCGGAAGTGTTACTTGAGTCTTAGTGTCGGACCGATGGGGCTGCAAGGGCACCCGGCTCTCAGATCGGCACTGCGACACGCCTTAGGCGCGCCCCCTGCCCCAAAGCCCTCTGTTGATTTGCCATTTTTTCCTTTTGCGTCAAATGGATGCGAAAATCCTCACAGGGGCTTTTGCGGGGGCGCACAGATGTGTGATTTTGCTGTGTTGCCAGTTTGCCTCAAATTTCGATAAAATTTTAAGCAAAGTCTCCCAATCATCCGCCGCATCTTGCGCCCGCCACTCTGCCAAACATGCGCGCCGCAAACCGCCAAAGATGTCAGGCCACGCGCGCGAGCAAAGCCACCAAATGATTGTCCCAGGCCAGCCCCGGAACCGCCGTCAAAGGCCGCATATCGTCTTTGAGCGCCAAAAGCGCGCCAAAGCCATCAGAGCCAAGATAGCCCGCACCAAAGGGTGCAAGACCACAGAGATCGGCGCGCAACACCGCGCCCAAAAACGTGCCGTCGGCGGCGAAACGTTGTAACCGACCGCCGCGTGGCGACGTGATTGCCACCTCAGAGCCATCGCCCGAAAAGGCAATCGACCCGGCATAGCCCTGCATCATCACATGCTCGGCCAAATTCGCCTCGGCCAAAACCACATCTTCACCACGTCGATGCAGCCCCAAAAGCGGCACGGCCTCGGCGGAATCGCCTTCCCATTGCATCGCAAAACCGACCTGATCGTCAGGGCCCACGGCCAGATGCCGGATCGAATTCTGGTGTAACTCGGGCGCAAGAACATGCTGCTCTGCGAGGCCGAAATCCGCGTTCAGATAGGTCAGAGACGGAGTCATATCTGCGATGTTCAGTTTTTCGCGCCCCTCGCCAATCTCCGGATGGGTGAAAATCCCGCCATTGGCGACCACAAGGCTGCCATCGGACAGCTCGCGAATGTCGTGGGGACCAATGCCATGGCTCGGCACTTCGCCCACACGTTTATAGCCTTTCGCACGATCCCAGATGCCCAAAACACCTTTTTTCTCAGTATAGTGGTTCTCTGGTGTCAGCATCAGATTGCCCTCGCCGACAAACACCCCATGGCCCATGAAATGATGGCCTTGAGGCGCATCCAAACGATGGGTGACGGAGCCGGTGGCGCAATTTACCACCACGGCAAAGGTGCCCGGACGACGAGCAAAGGCCACCGCTTCGGGTTTGCTCGGATGGGCGGCGGCGGCATGGCCGCGGGCGGGCAAAGGCACACGAAACAGAATCTGCGCCGCCTCATCCATGCCATAGAGCGCGTAATCGCCCGAGGCATCGCGCGCCGCCCCCAAATAGGCCGGAGACCCGGCATCGGCCCAACTCAGACGCGGGACAACTGTGGCAGCGATGGCGGCTTTGATGAATGTGCGGCGGGAGGTCATGGGTAGTCCTTTGAGAGGGGGAGAGAGGCGGCGGCAACGATCAATCGCCATCGGAGGCGTTGAACCCGGCGGAGACGCCCAAAGGCAGACCAACGTCATTGGCCAAAGCGCCCAAAAGCGCCTCGATCCGCTGGCCAACAATCTCGGTTTTGAGCCGCTGCATCGGCTCAATGACGCCAGAGAAATCCGGGTCATTCAAGGCCTCGGCCAAGCCGATCACCTCGGCAAACATCTCTTCGCTGGCGCTCATGTCGCCCGGTGCCATGGTGCGGGCCAAATCGCGCGCGGCACTCAGGGACAAGACCACATTGCGCTCGGAGCGGCCCGACCGATAGGCCTCGGCGCGGGTTGGGCGCGGCTTGTCAAACGTTCCCAACGGGCGGGCAATGCGTTTGCCTTTGGTGTCCTCAAGGCCGGACATCAACATGGTATAAAGCGCCTGAACGCTTTCCTGCGGCGTCAGATAGTGAGGTTTTGCCGCCGCTCCCGCCTCGCGCAACGTGTCGGCAAACCCGTCTGGCGCGGTCCATTCCGCGTCAATCACCTGCGCCATCCGGCCCAGATCATGGGTGATCGCCTGAACCAGCTCGCAGGAATAGCTGCCCGCCGCATAGTCATCAAAGGCGTCATCATAGAGCATGTATTCGAGCGCAAAGAACCCGCGTGCGGCAATGGAAACTTGCGAAAACGCCTGTGGGTCCTGCACAACCGGGTCTTTGGCCGCAATCATATCGGCCAGAGCGCGCGGGATCAGGCCCTTTTTATCGGGCCAAAAGGCGATGGTCAGAATACGGCCATTGGTCTCAAGCGGTCCCATATGCAGGTGTTGCAGCCCCATCCACGCGTCAAACGCGGCGTTATAGGCGGGCTTGACAGCCTCGGGCGTGCAATCTGCGGCGGCGGCATCCGACAGGGCCGTGGCGGCGTGATCAAACCGCGCAACCGCCGGAGTCGCATGCTGATCCACCGCCCGCGTAAGCGCGTCTTGCAACGGGTCGGCCAGAACCGGCGCCGCGACACTCAAGGACAGGCACAGCCCAAGGGAGGTGACAAGCGAAGTGGCCAGAAATCTCATACGCATATGTCCTCACAGACTTTCTAGGAACCGGATCAAAGCGGCACGATCCGATTTTGACATCACCGCCACAGCATCGCGCGCCGCTTGCGCCTCACCGCCATGCCAGAGCACCGCTTCCAAAAGCGAGCGCGCCCGGCCATCGTGGAGGTAGGTCGTAGCCCCGGAAACCTGCGCCGTCAAACCGATCCCCCACAACGGCGGCGTGCGCCACTCGCGCCCGGTGGCGCGACCCTCGGGGCGATTGTCCGCCAAATCCGGCCCCATGTCATGCAAAAGCAGATCACTATAGGGCCAGATCAGTTGAAACGACTGCGGGGTCGAGGTCGCGCCCTCAAGCCGGTGGGTGACAAATTTCGGCACATGGCACGACGCGCAGCCCGAGGTGTAAAACATCTCCTTGCCGCGCAGGACCTCTGGATCATCTACATCCCGGCGCGCGGGCACGGCCAGATTGCGGGCATAAAACGTCACAAGATCGAGACCGGATTGGTCAATCTCATCGCCGCGCGCGTCCCCCGCACCATCGGGAGCTGTGCGACAGGCGACCTGTTCCGCCGTGCAATCACCAAACGTGGTGGGAAACAGCGGTGTGGAAATGCCAATGTCACCATGAAAGGCGGCGGCGGATTGGTGTTCCACGCTCGGCTCCCCGGCTTTCCTGCCAAACCGACCCAGCATCGGTGCCCCCTCCCGCTCTGACCATACCAGATTAGGCCTGCCCGAAATCCCATCGCCATCCTCATCCTCAGGGTCAGCATGGGCCAAAAGATCAGCTGCCGGAATCGCCTCCAACAGGCCCAGACCGATCATCGGCGTGGCCACACGCGGCGAGGTTTGCAGGTCTTCGGGCAAAGCACCAGACCCCGGATTTGAAATGGCATAGTGTGGGGCGCGCAGCATCACGATCTCACCGTCCGCTAAGGTCACGGGGATCTCGGTGTAGGTGATCTCCATCCGCCCCTCGGCGGCATGGCCCGTGATGGCAAAATCCTGCAACTGGCCGCCATATCCGGGCGCGGGACGTGTGCGCGGCGTGGCGTTTGGCCCGTCAAGATCGGCCAGATAGACCTCGATCTCGGTCAAAGCCGCAGTTTGGGGCGCGGGCACCGAGAGGCGCAAAAACATCGACACGCGGCTGTCGTCTGGGTGTTCTGGCGGATGCCCGCGCCCATCCTTGACATGGCACCTCATGCAGGAACGCGCATTGAACAGCGGCCCCAAACCGTCCGACGCCTTGGTCGAAGACGGCGACGAGACCCAGAGCTTGGCGAACAGCGCATGGCCCAATTCGAAATCGAGCCGATCGTTCAAGGGCAATGTGGTGGGCGGCAGAGAAAACACCGTGTCATCGCCCGTATCCGCCACGGTCCCCGCCCCGCCTTGGTTGGCCTCAAACGGCTCGGGCACGGTGAAATCAACCGTTGGGGCCGTCACCGCGTTGATCCGCGCCTGCTCCTGCGCCGTGCGGGGGTGGATCGGCAAAGCGGGATCATCTTTGGTTCCATCGGCCCCGCCCGCCTGCCCGGCCAGCACCGACAAAACGCACAAAGCCCCGATCAAACGCGGGGCCTGTTTCACATGTGGGGACAGGATAAGCATAGATGTCCTTGCCAAATGGCGGGGGTCAACGCGCGGCGCTTCAGGGGGCCATAGTGGGGGGCCGAAAGCCCCCCACGCATTTGTTTTGCCTCGGGTTTATTCAAACACGGCGGAGGGGTTGTCCAAGCTGTCAGAGCCCTCAACCGAAACCTCGCCCGCTTGCAAAACCGTCACGGCCCGCTCAATCGAGCGTGTTTGCAGCACAAGGGCATCAACCGCCGACATGATCAACTCTTCGCCCGCCGCATTGCCGCGCTCAAGCATTTGGTCATAGGAAAATCCGGCTTCGGCGGCGGCTTTGATCTGACCCAATTCGGCCACGGAATGATCCACCGCCGCGCTCAATTCTGCACCCGCCTCCGGGTCTGCCGCAGTCAACAGATCGGCCAGGCTTTCGCCGCGGATCAACGTGCCATCGCTTCGTACATATTGGCCGGTAAAGACATTGCGCATGCCGATGCCATCATAGAAGTGCGAATTGTGGGTGTTGTCCGAGAAACAATCATGCTCCTCTTCCGGGTCGTTGAGCATCAGGCCGAGCTTCATCCGTTCGCCGCCCAATTCGCCGTAGGACAAGGACCCCATGCCCGTGAGCATCGCCACAATACCGGCTGCCGGATCGGCCAGAACTGTCTCACGCGCTTCGCCGCCCTCGGCCCATTGCCCGACCATATATTCGAGGTCCGAGATCAACAGATCGGTGGCCGCAGTCAAATAGTGCCCACGCCGATCACAGTTGCCGTTGGTGCAGCCCTCGCCCACCACATAATCGGTGTAGGGGCGGTTACCCGCACCATGCTCGGTGCCGTTCAAATCCTGACCCCAGAGCAGGAATTCGATGGCATGATAGCCGGAGGCGACATTGGCCTCGACCTCATCCGCCTCATGCAATGTCTCGCCGATCAGCTCGGGCGTGATCTCGGTGGCGTCAATCTCGGTACCCGACAGGGTAAATTTCGGCGTGGCGATGACATTGAGCGCGGCATACTCGTTCTCGTCTGTCGGTCCGCCATAGGAGGCGTCGACATAGTCGATCAGCCCTTCGTCAAGCGGCCAGGCGTTCACCTTGCCCTCCCAGTCATCGACGATGGGGTTGCCGAAACGGAAGACTTCAGTTTGCTGATAGGGCACACGAGCGGCGATCCATGCTGTGCGCGCCGCTGTCAGGCCTGCCTCGGACGGATCGGTCAACAGCGTGTCAATGGCTGTGCGCAACTCCTGCGCCTTGATCAACGCGTCCTCAAACGTGGCGTGGCCGATCTCGACATAGGTGTCCACCACCTCTTTTTCGCCCGCAAAGGCCGGTGCCAGCGGCAGGGTGGCGGCGAACAGTGCCGTCGTCGTCATGCGTTTCATCAGTCTTATCCCTTTCCTGTGCCCCACCGCCTCTTTGGGCGGTCAAGATCACGTTCCATTTGCCCCGCGTTCGGGCGGTGGCTCATGGGGTCAATAACTGACTTTTTTAGTATGTTATGTCAATCCCGATTGTTTTAATTGGAATTGAACACCGCATAGCCCCTGTCACAAAACGTCGTAAACTACTGTTTTCGCGCCTCAATCCAAGGTCTGCCGATACCGCCGCAAGGCCACAATCACCACCACGACCAAGATCACAGCAATCGCCAACATATCCGGTGCCACCTCGCGCAGACCGCCATCTTTGAGCATCACCTTGCGGACAACCCGCAAAAAATGCGTCGCGGGGATCGCTGTGCCAAGCGCCTGCGCCCAGCCCGGCATCGCCGCAAACGGGAACATGAACCCGGACAAAAGAATGGTCGGCAGGATGGTGAAAAACGACAATTGCATCGCCTGCATTTGCGACCGCGCCATGGTCGAGACCAGAAATCCAATCGCCAGATTGACCACGATATAAAGGTTGAAACCAAGGAAAAACGCCAGAAAAGACCCCTCGAACGGCACATCGAACAACACCCGTGCTGCGATCAAAAACACCAGCGTTTGCACATAGCCGACAAAGACATAGGGGATGATTTTGCCCAACATCACCTCGGCGGGCGTCACTGGCGTGGCAATCAGGCTTTCCATCGTGCCACGTTCGCTTTCGCGCACAATCGCCACCGCCGTGATCATTACCATGGTCATCGACAGGATCACCGCCAAGAGCCCCGGCACGATGTTGGTCGAGGTCTTGCCCTCGGGATTGAACGCCCGGTGGATGACCATATCAAACGGCGCAGGCGCCCCCGCCGCAAAGGCCAGAGGCCCGGTCAGGCTTTGCGCAATCGCGGTGTTGACCACGCCATTGATCGCCCCAATCGCCCCCCCCGCCGCCACCGGATCGGAGGCATCCACCGTCAACAAAATCTCGGGGCGCAGCCCCCGGATCATATCGCGATCAAACCCCGGCGGCACGGTCAGGATCACCGTGGCACGGCCATCTCGCAGCGCCAGATCACTTTCCGCCTCAGAGGTCGAAACCCCAATGAAATCAAAATATTCGGAGGTGTCCATCGCCGTCGTCAACGCATGCAAAATCGGGCTTTCCTCGGTCATTTCCACCAAGGTCGGCAGGTGACGCGGATCGGTGTCGATGGCATAGCCAAACAGCAAAAGTTGCACCACCGGAATGCCGATCATCATCGCAAAGGTCACGCGATCACGACGCATTTGGATGAATTCCTTGATCAGAACCCCGGCAAAGCGCGCCCATGAAAAGAACCGCCCCCGCCCGCTCATGATACGACCTCCAACTCAGCGCCAAAGTTGTCGCGCGCCCCCGCCATGAGGTAGATAAATGCCTCCTCAAGCCCGGCTTTTTTGGCGCGCCACTCATGGCTGCCGTGTGCGGTTTCGCGTTTGGCCAGCGCCTCAAGCGCCGCTTTGTCCGTGCCCGACACATGCAATTCCGCGCCAAAGCGGATCACCTGCCCGGCTGCGGCGTCTTGTTTCAAACGCTCTTCCAAAGGTGTCAAATCCGGCCCTGTCACCACGAATGTGTGCAATCCGATCTGGCCGGGGATCTCGGACGCCGCCCCGTCGATCAACTTTTTGCCATAGGCGATATAGGCGATGTGGTCGCATTGCACCGCCTCGTCCATGTAATGGGTCGACACCAAAACCGTCACGCCTTTGGCGCTCAACCGTCTGATTTCATCCCAAAAATCGCGCCGCGCCTTGGGGTCCACCCCCGCTGTCGGTTCGTCCAGAAGCAACAGGTCCGGCGCATGGATCATACAGGCCGCGAGCGCCAAGCGCTGCTTCCAGCCCCCCGACAACGTGCCCGCCAATTGATGCGCCCGGCCCTCAAGCCCGAGATCGCGCACCGCGTCTAAAACCTGTTGCTTGCGGTTCGGCATATCAAACATCCGCGCCACGAAATCGAGGTTCTCCGCGATGGTCAGGTCTTCGTAAAGCGAAAACTTTTGCGTCATGTAGCCGACGCGCTTTTTGATTTCGCGCGACTGTTTGACGATGTCGAGGCCAAGGCAATGTCCCTCGCCCGCATCCGGCGTCAACAACCCGCACATCATTCGAATGGTGGTGGTTTTGCCCGACCCGTTCGGCCCCAGAAAGCCATAAATCGCGCCCTTTTTGACCTCCATATCAAAACCATCGACGACCTTGCGGGTGCCAAAAATCTTGGTCAATCCGCGCACGGAAATGGCAATGTCATCGGCGTGACCAAACCCCGTTTCCATGGCCTATTTCCCCACCGCTGAGGCGGCATCGACCGTGATCGGTTGCCCCGGCAAAACGCCCTTTGGTTCGATCACATCGGCCTCGACCCGGTAAACCAAGCGGCCGCGTTGTTCGCGGGTGTAAAGGATCGGCGGAGTGTATTGCGGGTCCGAGGCCATGCGGGTGATTTTTGCTGTTAAGTCAATTGGACAGCCGTCACACCTTAGCTGAACCACATCGCCAGACTGCAAATCCGCGCGCTCGGATTCCGGCACGAAAAACAGCGCCGTCAAATCGCCCGGCGGCAACAGCGCCACCACAGGCACGCCTGTGGCGGCCACTTCACCGGCGTCGAAATAGACCTTATCGACCCGCCCCGCCTGAGGCGCGCGCACCTGTCGGTCCTCAAGGTTAGACTGTGCCAAATCGACCTGCGCCCGGGCTGCCTCAACCCCCGCCTCGGCGGCCACACGTTGGGCCGCGCGGGCGGGCAATTCCGCCACTTTCAACTGCGCTTCGAAATTGGCGACCGAGGCGGCGGCCTCGTCCACCGCCGCTTGCCCGTCATCGACCGCCGCCTGCGTGGTTGCCCCTTTGGCCAACAATGCCTTGGCCCGGTCGAGCCGGGTTTGGGCAATGTCATAGGCCACGCGAGCTTGGCGCAACGAGGCGCGGATGACCTCCGTTTCTGCCTCGCGCGATCCGGTGGACAGGTTTTCCAATTCGGCCTGAGCCTGTGCCAATTGCGCCTCGGCACTGCGCAAACTGGCTTTGGCTTGGCCATCCTCAAGGGCAAAAAGCAACGCCCCCGCCGCCACCTCCTGACCTTCCGTCACCGTGATTTGATCAATCCGGCCACTGGCAGCAGCGGCGGCATAGACGTAATCGCCTTCGATATAGCCGTCATAAACATAGGGCGGCGCGGGGGTGAATCCCGGATAAATCGCAGCAATGACAGCGACAATCCAGCTTGGGAGATCAGCCATGGGACATG
Organism: Roseobacter sp. TSBP12; assembly: GCF_009129705.1. Taxonomy (NCBI): domain Bacteria; kingdom Pseudomonadati; phylum Pseudomonadota; class Alphaproteobacteria; order Rhodobacterales; family Roseobacteraceae; genus Roseobacter; species Roseobacter sp. TSBP12. The sequence goes on along the minus strand of NZ_PYIB01000072.1, from coordinate 146,137 downwards.
TCCTTTTGGGGGGAGGGATCGGGCGATGGGTCAGGGTCCAGCCCGGCAAAGAAGATCGACAAATGGGTGTCGAGCAATGTGGCGAGTTTCAGTTCTCCGGGGGCGGCGCCAGAGGGGCGGATGCCAAACACATCCTCCAACATCACATGCATCAAAAATGGTCCGATCAGACAGCGCACTGCCATTTCCGGGTCGATTTTGCGGATATATCCGCCCTCCACCGCCTGCGAAAACAGCGCGGTGAGCGCGGGAAAGGCCGTGCCAATCACCTGTTCGCGGTACATTTCGGCCAGTTTCGGATGGCTCGGCGCCTCTCTGATGATCAGCTTTGGCACCGCCAAAACCCGCGGATCAGAGACGCGTTCCACAAAGATTGGCACGAGCCGGATCAACAGCGGGCGCGGGTCACCGCGCCACGCGGTGATGTGATCCGCCATTTTGCCGACGAAACTGCCGACCGCGCGATGCACCAGCGCTTCGATCACTGCGTCTTTGGACGGGAAATAAAGGTAAACCGCGCCTTTCGAGACCCCGGCGCGACGGGCGATGTCTTCGACCCGGGTGCGGTCAAACCCCTTTTCCGCAAACAAATCGAGCGCCGCGTCCAAAATCTCGTCTGGGCGCGCGTCTTTGCGGCGGCGGAATTTTGGTTCTGGCTCGGTCTGATCTGTCTCGGGCCGATCCTCAGACTGCGCTGTCACGGGGGGCTCCTGTTGAGTCGTAAATATAAATAACTGACCAGTCATTTATTTACACTAAGCCGCCAAGTAAAGATAAATCGTGGTGGCTGGGTTTGCGCAACACCCCTGCGCCGCCAATAAGGCCTCTCCCGATCACCCCTCGGGTCTCAATCGGGAACGACATAAAACACCCAATAAGCCCATTGTAAAATCATAAAGTTACAAGCCAAATCAAACCCATGCGTGCCTTGATTTATGTCAACGCCACGTCCGCCGAACCCCGCGATGCTGTGTCAGGCCAGACCTCATAAGGCATCTGACATGTCCCATTCTGTAGACCCAAAAGCCGACACAGCCCCCGGCAGCAAACGCAAAGATTTCACCCCTCTCATTGATCACACCAAGATCGGTGGCACGGGGCCTGTGCGCCGCCAAATCCCACAATATGTGACCTTGACCCCGCCCTGTGCAGCGGCCTGTCCGGCAGGCGAAAACATCCGCGAATGGTTGGCACGCGCAATGGCGGGCGACTACCGCGCCGCTTGGGACATCCTCACAGCCGACAACCCGATGCCCGCCGTGCATGGCCGGGTCTGTTACCACCCCTGCGAGGGCGGCTGTAACCGCGGTGAGGTCGACGCCTCGGTGTCGATCCACGCGATTGAGCGGTTTTTGGGCGATATGGCCAATGAAAAAGGCTGGATGTTCAAAGCGGCCGCCCCGCCCACGGATAAAAAAGTGTTGGTCGTCGGCGCGGGCCCATCCGGCCTGTCCTGCGCCTATCACCTTGCCCGTCTCGGCCATCACGTCGAGATTCGCGAGGCCGGTCCGGTGGCGGGCGGCATGATGCATTTCGGCATTCCCGCCTACCGGATGCCGCGTGCCGAATTGGCTCGCGATATCGCCCGGATCGAAGCGCTTGGGGTCAAAATCGCCCTCAATCATAAGGTCACCGACCTGATGGCGGAAAAGACCGAGGGCGGCTTTGACGCGGTCTATTTGGCGATTGGTGCCGGGGCGGGCAAACATGTCGATATCCCTTTGAGAGAAGCGCCGAAAATCCTTGATGCTGTGCACCTGTTGTCCGATGCCTCCAAAGGCGACGCGCCGCTTTTGGGCCGTCGGGTCATCGTTTACGGCGGCGGCAACACCGCGATGGATGCGGCACGCACGGCCAAACGGTTGGGCGCGACCGAGACTTTGATCGTCTACCGCCGCGACCGCGCCCATATGCCCGCGCATCAATTCGAAGCCGATGAGGCGATGGCGGAAGGCATTAAAATCAAATGGTTGACCACGATCAAAGAGATCGACGGGGAGGATTTGAAAGTCGAACGGATGGAGATCGGCGCAGATGGGCGCGCCGTGCCCACGGGCGAATTTGAAACGCTGACGGCGGATGCGGTGGTCTTGGCCTTGGGGCAGGAAACCGACAGCACGTTTTTGAAAAACGTCCCCGGATTGACCTTCAGGTGGAATGGCACGGTCGAGATCGATGCCGCCCGGATGACGGGCGCTTCGGGCATTTTTGCCGGCGGCGATATGGTCCCCGACCAGCAAAGCGTCACCATCGCCACAGGCCACGGCAAACTGGCCGCCCGCCACATCAACGCTTGGCTTGCGGGCACGGCCTATGTGACCGACGAGGCCCCCGCTCTGGTCACCGGCGACATGTTGCACCTGCCGGTTTACTCCGATGTTGATCCGAAAGAACAAGCCGCGCTCGCCACCAGCCAACGCCAAAGTTTTGACGAAGTCCTCAGCGGATTGTCCGAGCGCGAGGCCCGCTATGAGGCGTCGCGCTGTTACTCCTGCGGGTCGTGTTACGAATGCGACAATTGCTTTGCCGCCTGCCCCGAAGACGCGATTGTCAAACTGGGAACGGGCTTGGGCTATGAGATCGACCCGGAGAAATGCACCGGCTGCCAAAGCTGTTTCGATCAATGTCCCTGCCATGCGCTTGAGATGATCCCGGAGGATCTTCACCATGCTTGATCACCCCCATACGACGCCCGAACACGCCATCATGGACGGCAACGCCGCCGTGGCGCATGTGGCCTACCGCGTCAACGAGGTCTGTTCGATCTACCCGATCACGCCATCCTCGCCGATGGCCGAATTGGCCGATGATTGGACTGCTTTGGGGGTCAAAAACATCTGGGGCGACATTCCGGTGATTCAGGAAATGCAATCCGAAGGCGGCGCGGCCGGCACAGTCCACGGCGCATTGCAAGCGGGCGCTTTGACCACCACCTTCACCGCCTCGCAGGGCCTGATGTTGATGCTGCCCAATATGTTCAAAATCGCTGGCGAACTGACGCCGACGGTGTTTCACATCGCGGCGCGCTCACTGGCCACCCACGCCCTGTCGATCTTTGGCGACCACTCGGATGTTATGGCCGCGCGCTCCACCGGCTTTGCCATGTTGGCGTCAGCTCCGTGCAAGAAGCGCATGACATGGCGCTGATTGCGCAGGCCGCCACGTTGAAATCCCGCGTCCCTTTCATGCATTTCTTTGACGGGTTTCGCACAAGCCACGAGGTCAATACGCTCAACCTGATCCCCGACGGGCAAATCCGCATGATGATTGGCGACGATCTCGTGCGGGCGCATCGCAAACGGGCTTTGTCGCCGGAAACCCCGTTTATCCGTGGCACTGCGCAAAACCCCGACGTGTTTTTCCAAGGCCGCGAAGCCTCGAACCTGTTTTACGCCGCCACGCCCGACATTGTTGCGCAGGAAATGACGAAACTTGGCGCGATGACCGGGCGGCACTACAAACCGTTCGATTATATCGGTGCGCCGGACGCCACCCGCGTGGTGATTGCCATGGGCTCGGGCGTCGATGTGATTTCGGCCACGGTGGCGGATCTGGTCGCGAAAGGCGAGAAAATCGGCCTCATCGTGGTACGGCTGTATCGCCCGTTTTCGGCCGCGCATTTCCTTTCCGCACTGCCCGATACTGTAACAAAAATCGCCGTTCTGGACCGCTCGAAAGAAAGCGGGGCCAGTGGCGAGCCGCTCTATCTCGACGTGGTCTCAACCCTGATGGAAGCGGTCGCCACAGGCATCCGCGCCACCCTGCCGCGTGTCATCGGCGGGCGCTACGGCCTCAGCTCCAAAGACTTCACCCCAGCCCAAGCCAAAGCGGTGTTTGACAATCTGTCCGAAGACCCGCCAAAGACGAATTTCACCGTCGGTATCCATGACGACGTGACCTTTACCTCTCTGCCCATTGATCCCAGCTATGACATCGAAAAAGACACCATCGTGCGCGCAGTGTTTTACGGCTTGGGCGCGGATGGCACGGTGGGGGCCAACAAGAACTCGGTCAAAATCATCGCCCATGAGCCGGGCCATTTTGCCCAAGGCTATTTCGTCTATGACAGCCACAAATCCGGCGCGATCACCGAAAGCCACCTGCGCTTTGGTCCCGAGCCCATCGCCGCACCTTATCTGATCGCTTCGGCCAATTTCGTCGCCTGTCATCAGTTCCATTTCCTGATGAAAATGGATGTGCTCAAACTCGCCGCCCCCGGCGCAACCTTCCTGTTGAATTCGCCTTATGGGCCGGAGACCACATGGGACCGCCTGCCGCGCTCCGCACAGCAAACGATCATCGACAAGCGGTTGAAATTCTTCGTCATCGATGCCTCGGCTGCCGCCCGCGATGTGGGCCTAGGCGCCCGCACCAACACCATCCTTCAGACCTGTTTCTTTGCCCTCTCAAACGTCTTGCCGCGTGAGGAAGCGATTGCCAAAATCAAAGCGGCGATTGAGAAAACCTACACCAAAAAGGGCCAACATATCGTTGATATGAACTTTGCCGCCGTCGATGGTGCACTGGCCGGATTGCATGAAATTGCGGTGCCGAGGGCGGCCACAAGCACACTCGAACGCCCCGCCTTGGTGCCTCATGACGCCCCTGATTTCGTCCGCGAAGTCACAGCGAAAATGATGGAGGGCCTCGGCGACGACATTCCAGTCTCCGCCCTGCCCGTCGATGGCACTTTTCCGTCCGGCACCGCCGCGTGGGAAAAACGCAATGTGGCTGAGGATGTGCCGGTCTGGATCGCGGACGAGTGCATTCAATGTGGCCAGTGTTCCTTTGTCTGCCCGCATTCGGTCATTCGCGCGAAATATTTTGACGAAGAGCTGCTTTCAAACGCCCCCAAAAGCTTTAAATCCGCACCGATCAACACCCGCGGTTACCCCGGCGCGCAATTCGCGCTTGAGTTCTATTTGGAGGATTGCACCGGCTGCTCGCTATGTGTCGAGGCCTGCCCGGCGGTGTCGCCCGATGACCCGTCTCACAAAGCCATCAACATGGTGATCAAAGGCGATTTGCCCGAAAAGGAACGCGAAAATATTGCGTTTTTTGAAAGCTTTCCGGTCAATGACCGATCCCGCGTCGATTTCGCCAATGTGCGCGGCGTGCAGTTTTTGGAACCGCTGTTCGAATTCCCCGGCGCCTGCGCGGGCTGTGGCGAAACGCCTTACGTCAAACTGCTGTCGCAGCTCTTTGGCGACCGTCTCATGGTGGCCAATGCCACCGGATGTTCGTCGATTTACGGCGGCAATCTGCCCGTCACGCCTTGGACCAAAAACGTCGAGGGGCGCGGTCCAACCTGGGCCAACTCACTCTTTGAAGACAACGCCGAATTTGGCCTTGGCTTCCGTTTGGCCGTCGACAAACAAACCGATGTGGCGCGCACGCTATTGACCGGCATGGCAAGTGACGTAGGAGAGAATTTGGTCGACGCCATCCTCACCGCGCCGCAAATCCGCGAAAGTGAAATCCGCACCCAACGCGAACGGGTGGCGGAGCTGCGGGTCAAGCTATTAAGCCTGCCGCAAACCTCTGAGGTCGAGCACCTGTTGTCGCTGTCCGATCACCTCGTCAAACGCGCCATCTGGCTCGTTGGCGGCGATGGTTGGGCCTATGACATCGGCTACGGAGGCCTTGATCACGTCTTGGCCTCGGGCCGCAACGTCAACATTCTGGTGATGGACACCGAGGTCTATTCCAACACCGGAGGGCAGGCCTCAAAGGCCACGCCACTGGGCGCAATCGCCAAATTCGCCGCCGCCGGAAAACGCACCAACCGCAAAGACATGGCGCTGCAAGCCATCGCCTATGGCAATGTCTATGTGGCGCAGGTTGCCTTGGGCGCGAACCCGCAACACACCCTGCGCGCCTTCCGCGAGGCCGAGGCGTGGGACGGGCCGTCGATCATCCTCGCCTACTCTCATTGCATCGCGCATGGGATCGACATGTCGAAAGGCATGGATCAACAAGCCAAGGCAGTGAAATCCGGCTATTGGCCGCTGTTGCGCTATGATCCGGCGCTGCATGGCTCGGGCGAGCCGCCCTTCCGCCTCGACAGCCCGCGCCCGAGCCTGGCCTTCAAAGACTATGCCTACGGCGAGTTGCGGTATCGCGCCCTGACAAAATCGCGCCCCGAAGAGGCGGCGGACCTTTTGGCCTTGGCGCAAAAAGGCATCATCGACAAATACCGCACCTATGAGGAATTCGCCGAGATGGAAAAAGGCCCGGACCCAAGCCGGGTGATGGGCACGGGGTCGTTTTAACCAAACCCTCTGCGGTCAACACAGACAGTCACCTCATCCGACCCCGCGAGGATTTGGGTGAGGCCCTTCTTTATGGAAAAGTTAAAGAGATCGTGAACACGCCCGCAAAAACTTGCGTTTTTATGGGGTTAGCTTAAGTATGACAAAGTTGGGTTGCTGCCGCACCCTGCTGCCCCAAGGAGTCACGCATATGTTCACCCGTCGCCATTTCATTCAAACCTCCACCGCGCTGTTTTCCGCAACTGCCCTCGGCGCGGTGGCGACACCGGCCATGGCCGCGACAAAAAGCGATTGGGAGGCCTGGGATGCGCAGGTGACGCCCGCGAATTTCGATCTTGAAACCACCAACCCTTGGGATCTGCACGATCGGTTTTTGCCGCGCCGGGTTGAAGCCAATGCCGGTCTCGTCCCCGGTGACATCCATGTCGATGCGGTTGCGCGCTATCTCTATCTGATCGAAGAGGGCGGCACCGCGATGCGCTATGGCGTGGCGATTGGGCGGGACGGTCTCTATGAACCCGGCACCTATGCGATCAAACGCAAGGTGAAATGGCCCACTTGGACCCCGACCCCCAACATGATCAAACGCGAGCCGGAAACCTATGCGCAATACGCCGATGGGATGGCGCCGGGCCCGCGCAACGCACTTGGCTCGCGCGCGCTCTATCTCTACGTGGGCAACCGCGACACCTATCTGCGCATCCATGGCACGCCCTACCCGCGTTCTATCGGGTCGCGCGCCAGTTCGGGCTGTGTGCGGATGGTCATGGCCCATGTGATCGACCTCTATGATCGGGTCGACACCGGCGCCACCGCCCATCTTTATCCGGCGGAACGGGTCGTCACAGCGCAAAGCTGATACGACCCGACCCGCCCTCAGATCACATCGCCGTCAGTTGCGGTTCTTGTTGCTGTGCGCAAATCACATTGCCGCGCGGGGTGCGCAACGGCAACATTGTCGTCTCGACCGGGCCAACATGCTGATACCAGAAACAGCCGTCTTTGGGGTTGAGCTGAACGGCATTGAGGTTTTGATCCGGGGCCGCGAGGGCAAGGACGCTCTCGGGCACCTCTTTGAGAAACCCCTCCGGCGTCACCTGTGTCATCGGGTCCGCGCAGCCCGCCAAAGCCACCAATCCCGCCAGTACAAAACCATATTTCATCGACTTTTTCCTTTTGCGTCACTCATCGCCAAAGCGTTTCGAAACCAAGCTGAGACACAACTTATTTACGAAACACATGCAATACCTATAGGGTTTGTGCGTTTCACGCCAAAGCTTTAAGCCAAGTTTGTCGCGAAACGCTTTCACCTCCCCTTTAGGCGTTTCCCGCCCGCCTGTCCCGCAGAAAGACGCCACACCTCTTTCGAGAAAGACAGAGGGCCAGATGTCACCCGTGTCAATTCACGGGCGTGATCAACGCCTCACCGGCAAAAAACGCCGCCAAATTGGCGCATTGCGCCATGGACATATCGCGGCGGGTTTCGACAGTCGAAGACGCCTGATGCGGCTGTAACAACACATTGTCCATCGCGATCAACCGCGCATCGACATGCGGCTCATTGTAAAACACATCCAACCCGGCGCCAGCGATTTTGCCCTGTTGCAACGCCTCGATCAGCGCCTCTTCGTCAATGCATGTGCCGCGCGCGATGTTGATCACCACGCCCTGCGGCCCCAGTGCTTCGATGGCCGCGCGCGAGACATAGCCGCGCGTGCTGTCCCCGCCGACCACGGCGACCACAAGCCAATCGACCGCCGCCGCCAAAGCCACCACATCGGTGTGATAGGTCCAGCCGGGCGTGTCCTTTTCCCCCCGTGAGCAATAGTGGACCTCCATGTTGAATGCCGCCAAACGATCGGCAATGGCACGGCCGATCCGGCCCATCCCAGCAATGCCCACCTTGGCCCCGGACATTTTGCGATTGAGCGGCAATTCGCGCCCCGATGCCCATGTGCCATTGCGCACCCACGCGTCGCCTTGCGGGATTTGGCGCGCCCAGCCCAGCATCATCGCCACCGCCAAATCCGCCACATCTTCGTTCAACACATCCGGTGTATTGGTCACTTTGATCCCACGCGCCGTCGCCGCCGCGACGTCGATCGCATCATAGCCGACGCCAAATTGCGCGATGAGTTTGAGATTGGGAAACAGGTCCATTTGTGCGCCATCAATCGCCCGATGGCCCTTGTTCGCAATGGCTTTGATTGAGGCACGCTGATCCGCAGGCAAGGCTGCGCGGGCTTCTTTGGTTCCGGCACGCAGCGCCGGGGCGACGACCTCGATCCGCGCAATTTCATCCGGGGTGAAGCTGTCAGAAGAAATAAGGGTCACAGGATCAGACAGACGCAGGTCAGACATGTGGCGGGTCCTTTTCAAAACAAGAGAGCATGTATGGCGCGCGGCCTTGCGGACTGTGTCATTTGATCACGGCGAGGAAAAGCGCAAATTGCCCGATGTCCCCTCGGGCTTCCCCTGCGCTGAGCCGCCTTATTCGAAGACTGGTCGGGATCGACCCGCCCAAATGGCGCTCTGGAGTCGCCATTGATTTGGGAAATGGGCCGGTTCGACAGGTGCATGATGGCCATGGGCGACATTTCCGGCGCTTTGGGGCTGGGCGTGGTCGGCCAGTGGATGACCGACTGCCGGGTCTGATGCTGGATCGGTTCGAAGACCTCACCGGCACGCCGATTTACTCTGTGGCTTTTCTAAAGGTTTTTCGGGAAAGGCGGTTGACGACCGCCTTAAAACGTATATACAAAGATCAACCCGAACCGAGACATCACATGCCCCCCAAAAGCAAAAAAGACAGCAGTTTGATCATTCGCCTGCCCAAGGCAGACCGGGATGACTTTGTCGCGCTTTGCGAGAAAACCGGCACCTCGGCTTCACGCGAATTGCGCGAGCATATTCAGAAATTCATCAAGAAAAACAGTAAGAAAGGATCGTCCTCGTGAAAACGCTACTGGTCGCCAACAGCAAAGGTGGATCCGGCAAAACCATGACGGCGATCACATTGGCCGCGGCGTTGAAAGCGGCGGGGTTCAAGGTCGCTTTGGCTGATGCCGACCCGCAACAATCGGCGCGCCAATGGGGCAAACGCCGCTCCGCCTATGCGCCACATATCCCCTTGCTCGATTGGTCCGGCACGGCGCGGCCTTCGGTGCCCAAAAAGACCGAATGGCTGGTGATCGACAGCGGCGCGGGGCTTGGCGCGGAAGAGGCAAAACCGTTTTTGAAAGACGCCGATGTCATGGTCACCCCGGTGATGGCCTCGATGTTTGACGAATTGGCGGCCAAAGGGTTTTTGAAATCCCTGCGCGAGATCAAACAGATCAAAAAAGGCAAAATCGACATCCTGCCCATTGGGTCACGGATTGATCCAAGGCGCAAAGATGCACGGTTGTTAAAGGAATTCCTGGCGGCCAATGGTCAAGAGCTTGTGACCATGATCTCGGAACGCGCCGCCTATGTCGATTTGGCCCGCGAAGGCCTGTCGATTTTCGACCAAAAACAGGCACGATTCACGCCGATCAAACAGCAATGGCAGCCGGTGCTCAAACGCATGGGTGTCAAACTCTAAATTCAGGCGCTCTGGCCCACAGATTTTGCCCTCTGGCCGCATGACGAAGCAGTAAGAATCGGCCAATCTGCCCCGGCAAAGACGGGTCAGTCGCGCGACTGTCATATTCGCGACACAGCTCGGCGCTACCTCCATGCAACACCGCTTAGAGGACACTACGCGCATGATCCCATCCGCCTTCACCGCCCCCGGCCGTTTTTATCGCGGCAATCTTCACACCCATTCCACGCTCTCCGACGGGATATTGGACCCTGCCGAGGTCTGCCGTCGCTATAAAGCCGAGGGCTATGATTTCATTGCCCTGACGGATCATTTCGTCGGCGTTTACAACTATCCACTGGCCGACACTGTGCCATTCCGCGATGACGCGTTTACCACGATCTTGGGTGCTGAATTGCATTCGGGCGCGATGGAAAATGGCGAGCTTTGGCATATTCTCGCGGTCGGCCTGCCCGCCGATTTCGCGCCCTCCAACAGCCCGGCCTTTGTGCCCGTGGAAGGCCAAGAAACCGGCCCCGAACTTGCCCAACGCGCCCGTGACGCAGGCGCTTTTGTCGCCGTGGCACATCCGCAATGGTCGGGCATGTCGCTCGCAGATGCGCGCTCCATCGAGGCCGCCCATGCGGTCGAGATTTACAACCACGGCTGTGCCATGGGCTGTGATCGCGCAGATGGGGCGTTTTATGCCGATTTGTTGCTCTCGGAAGGTCGCGACCTGACCCTGATCGCCACCGATGACGCACATTTTTCCGAGCCCGACCATTTCGGCGGCTGGGTCATGGTCAAATCCGAAGAGAACACCCCGGAAGCACTTTTGGAGGCGCTCAAACGCGGCGATTTCTATAGCTCGCAAGGCCCGGAATTGCGCCACGTCGAGGTAAGCGACAAAGCGATGACGGTGCAGTGCAGCGCCGTCTCCTCCGTGATCGTGCAGGGCCATGGCAGCGCCGCCACCGCCGTCCACGGCGCAAGCCTGACCCAAGCAGAGGTGCCGTTGGGGCGGTTTTTCAACAGCCCTTGGCTGCGTGTGACGGTGTTGGATCGGGCCGGAAAACGGGCATGGTCCAACCCAATGCCCAACCCGGCCTATAAAATGCCGAAAAAATAGTCATATCCGGTCGCGCCTCAAACGGGCGCGACCGCTGTCACTTCGACCTCGACCAAAAACTCTGCACGGGTGAAGCCCGTGACGATGATCAGGGTGGAGGCGGGTTTGACCGCGACCTGCGCCAACCACGCATCGCGCACCGCCATATAGGTCGCAAAATCTTCGCGCCGGGTGACAAACGCGGAGATGCGGATCACATCGGATCGTCCCGCACCCGCCTCTGTCAAAATTGCGTCAATATTGGAGAAACACTGTTCTGACTGGGCTTTCACGCCTTCAGGACAGGTGCCATCGGGGGCAAGACCTAGTTGACCCGACGTTACGATCACCCGTCCACCCGGACCCGCATCAATCCCATGCGAATAGGCGCCAAAAGGCGCGGCAATACTCGGGGGAGTCAGGGCTTTTTTCATCGTCGGCACATCCATTTGAGATTCGGTCGCGTGCCCTCTGCATGGCAGGTTGTGCCGACAAAGACCCGAATTGTGTACAATGGCGCATCCGAAATCCCCGTCTGCCGCATGATATTTGACCATCCGGCCAGAAAATCGCCGCAGAATTGAGCAATTCATGTTTGCTCAATCAAAGCGCCGCCCCGCCCTACCCTTCCCCCCGGAACCGCTCGCTAGGATGGTCTTCGGAATTTCACCCACGGAGAATTGACATGACACTCAAACGCGTCCTCGCGGGGCTGACCCTTGCCGCGACCACGTCCACCGCCGCCCTCACGGGGGCGATGGCCGCCGATCTGACCCCGGTCACCTTTGGCACCAACTGGCTGGCTCAGGCCGAGCACGGTGGCTATTACCAAGCGGTCGCAGATGGCACCTATGCCGAATGCGGTCTGGATGTGACCATCCAATCTGGCGGCCCACAGGTGAACAACCGCGCCTTGTTGCTGGCCAATAAAATTCAGTTTCACATGGGTGGCGATCTTTTGCAGGCTTTCAATGCCGCCAAAGAGGGCATCCCGGTTGTGGCCGTGGCCGCCACGTTTCAAAAACACCCGCAGGTGATCATCGCCCACCCCGGCCAGGCGGACACATTCGCCGACCTGACAAAGCTGACGCTGTTGATCGGCGACAACGGCTTTGCCTCCTATTACCAATGGATGATGGCCGCCTATGGCTTTACCGCTGAACAGCGCGAACCCTACACGTTCAACCCCGCCCCGTTCCTGGCCGATGAAGGCAAGGCGATGCAGGGCTACCTGTCCTCCGAACCCTATGTGATTGAAAAAGAGGGTGGTTTTACCCCTGACGTGTTCCTGATCGCGGATGCGGGCTATTCGACCTATGCCACCACCATCGAAACCATGCAGAACACCATTGAGGAAAGCCCCGAATCTGTGGCCTGTTTCGTCGATGGCTCGGCCAAGGGCTGGTACAATTACATCTATGGCGATCACTCGGCCGCCGATGCGATGATCATGGCCGCCAACCCGGACATGACCCAGGACAAGATCGACTTTGCCATCGAGAAAATGAAATCAGAAGGCATCGTCGACAGTGGCGACGCGCTTGAGCTGGGCATCGGGGCGATGACCGATGAAAAGATCAAAGATTTCTACGACAAAATGGTCGATGCGGGCGTGATCGAGGCGGGGCTGGATTATTCTGCCGCGTACACCTTGGCCTTCACCAACAAAAAGGTCGGGATGGATCTCAAATAAGACCTTTGGCCTGAGACCCTCCCTGACATCTCACACGGGGGCGCGATCCGTTTGTCCCGCCCCCGTGATCTCTAAAACCAGCAGGTAAACATGACCTCCCCCAACATAATTCCGCCCATGGGCCAGCGCGAAAAGCTCTTGGATATGGTGAATGTCGATAAGGTGTTCAACGGCAATGTCGTGGCCCTCAAAGACATGAACCTGACCGTCAATCAGGGCGATTTCATTTCGCTTTTGGGGCCCTCTGGCTGTGGCAAATCCACCGCTTTGCGGCTGATTTCCGGGCTGATGCGGCCCACCTCGGGTCAGATTTCGTGGGAGGGCGGTCAAAACTCTGGCGATCTGGGCGTGGTGTTCCAAGAGCCCACTTTGATGCCCTGGGCCACGGTCGAGCAAAACGTCTGGCTGCCATTTCGCCTGCGCGGCAAATCGCTTTCGGATGTGCAGGACGAGATCATGTGGGCGCTCAACATGGTTGGCCTTGAGAAATTCCAACGCTCTTATCCGCGCGAACTCTCGGGGGGGATGAAAATGCGCGTTTCCATCGCCCGTGCTTTGGTCACAGAGCCGCGGCTGATCCTGATGGATGAACCTTTCGCCGCCTTGGATGAAATCACCCGGCACAAATTGAACAACGATCTGTTGGACCTCAGAGACAAATTGAAATGCACGGTGATTTTCGTCACCCATTCGGTGTTTGAATCGGTGTTTCTTTCGGATCGCATCGTTGTCATGGCGGCGCGTCCGGGGCGGGTGTCCTCGGAGGTCACGGTCGATGCGCCCTACCCGCGCACCGAAGACTTCCGCACCTCCGCCGCCTATGCCGACCTGTGCCGCAAGGCCTCGGACGCATTGCACGGCGCAATGAATCAACATGGCGCGAGGGCTTCCGCATGAGTTTGACCGATATGAACCCACCGCTGGTGGTCGACGAAGAAGAACTGCGCCACGCCCGCGCCCAAAAACGCGAGCGCATCGCCAAATGGGTCCTGCCCGTTGTGGTGATCGCTCTTGCGATTTTCATGTGGGATCGGATCGTGGTCTGGAATGACATCCCGCATTACATTTTGCCCGGTCCCGGCCTTGTGATCACAACCCTGATTGCCGATTGGGGCATGTTGTCCTCTGCCCTTGTTGTGACGTTGAAAATCACTTTGGCCGCTCTGTCGGTGGCGGTGATCGGCGGCGTGGGGCTGGCGATCCTGTTCACCCAATCGCGCTATTTCGAGATGTCGTTTTACCCGTTCGCGGTGATCCTTCAGGTCACGCCCGTGGTCTCGATCGCGCCGTTGATTTTCATCTATGTCGAAAACCGTCTGGCGGGCCTGTTGCTTTGTGCGTGGATCGTGGCGTTTTTCCCGATCCTGTCCAACACCACGCTGGGCCTCAATTCCACCGACCATAACCTGCGCGATCTCTATAAAATCTACGGCGCGACCCGGTGGCAACGCCTGCGCTATCTGCAACTGCCGACCGCGCTGCCGTATTTCTTGGGCGGGCTTCGCATTGCCGGGGGTCTGTCCTTGATCGGGGCAGTGGTGGCCGAATATGTCGCGGGCACGGGTGGCATCGGATCGGGTTTGGCGTTTCGCATCCTTGAGGCGGGGTATCGCCTCAACATTCCGCGCATGTTCGCGGCGCTTCTTTTGATCGCGGCCACAGGCGTCGTGATCTTTACCGCAGCCTCGCTTTTAAGCCACGCGCTGCTTCACAAATGGCACGAAAGTGCGATCAAACGGGAGTCATAAGGAACCTGAATGAGCTTTTGCGTTCTGCCCAGCGGCGCGAAGATACTTGAAAACGTCACCCTCCCGGCCTGCCTTATGGGCCTTGAGGGGGATCTTATCCAAACCAACCTGACCATTGCAGATGGCAAGATCACATCAACGGACGCTGGAGCCTCAGCCGAAACTGTGATCCCCAGATTTGATATGAAAGGCGCAATGGTCTTTCCCTGTTTTGTCGATATGCACACGCATTTGGACAAGGGGCACATTTGGCCACGGGCCTCAAACCCGGACGGCTCTTTCATGGGCGCGCTCAACACAGTGCGTGCAGATCACGGCAATTGGACGGCCGAGGATGTCGCCGCGCGGATGGATTTCGCCCTGCGCTGCGCCTATGCCCATGGCACCAAGGCGATCCGCACCCATATCGACAGCCTGGACAATCTCGCCGCCTCCTCCTTTGGCGTGATTGCCGAGATGCAGGACAGATGGCGTGGCAAGATTGAGCTTCAGGCCTCCTGTCTGGTGGCCGTTGACCGGATTTTCCGTGACGAGGGCGATTTCCCCGCGATTGCGAAAATTGTCGCGGAGGGCGGTCACACGCTTGGGTCGGTCACCTATCCGGTGCCAGACCTGAAAGAGCGGCTGTTGGATTTCTTTCACTTCGCGATACTCTATGATTTGGACGTCGATTTTCACGTCGATGAAACCGACGATCCCACCTCGGACACGCTGCGCACCATCGCCGAAACCGTTTTGGAACTGGGCTTTAAAAACGCCGTCACCGTGGGGCATTGTTGCTCAATCTCGGTGATGCCGGAGGAAACCGCGAACGAAATCATCGCGCTGGTGGCCGAGGCCGGGCTCAACGTCGTCTCCCTACCGATGTGCAACATGTATCTGCAAGACCGCACTCCGGGCCGCACACCGCGGTGGCGCGGTGTGACCATGGCGCATGAGTTGAAAGCCGCCGGGGTCAACGTCTCCTTTGCCTCGGACAACACCCGCGATCCGTTCTACGCCTATGGCGATCTCGACATGATCGAGGTCATGCGCGAAGCCACGCGGATTTGTCATTTGGATCATGGCCGCACCGATTGGGCCGAGGCGTTTTTGACCAATCCGGCCCGCGCCTGTGGCTTTGACGCCCCCTCATTGACCGTCGGCGCCCCTGCCGATCTGGTCCTGTGCAACGCACGAAACTGGACCGAGCTTTTCGCCCGTCCACAGGCCGACCGGGTGGTTTTACGGGACGGAGATCCCATCGACCGCAGCCTGCCGTCCTACAGTGAACTCGATCAAATTGTGAGCAAATCCCATGTCTGACATGAAACCCAATATCGCCGCCGCCAAGGCCGCGCTGTCCCATATTGAAATGGACGAAAGCCCCGTCACCATCCGCAACAAATCCCGCGATTTCTTTTGGTATTCGCCGGTTCTTAAGGCGGAAATGGACCATTTGGAGGCCGATTTCGTCGTCAATCCAAAATCCGAAGCCGAGGTGATCGAGGTCCTCAAGGTCTGCTATGCCCATGACGTCCCCGTCACCATGCGCGGCGGCGGCACCGGCAATTACGGCCAAGCCATGCCCTTGGCGGGCGGCTGTGTCATGCACATCACCGGCATGAATAGGATCAAAGAGATCGGCCAAGGTTATGTCATCGCCGAACCCGGCATCATCATCAAAGAGCTCGACGCCGAACTGAAAGAAAAATCCGGTCAGGAATTGCGCATGTTCCCCTCGACCTATTCCCAAGCCTCGCTTGGCGGCTTTGTCGCCGGTGGCTCCGGCGGGGTTGGATCGGCCAATTGGGGTGCGCTGCGCGATCTGGGCAACATCAACCGGTTGCGCATTGTGACCATGGAGGCCGAGCCGCGCGTGTTGGAGTTCACCGGCGAAGAATTGCACCGGGTCAGCCACGCTTACGGCACCAACGGCATCATCACCGAACTCGAAATGCCGCTCGCCCCCGCCTATGATTGGGTCGAGATGTTCGTGCGCTTTGACACCTTCCGCGCGGCCACAGAATTCGCCGGGACGCTGACCAAGGAGCCGGGCATCCTGATCAAACTCGCCTCGGTCTATGGCGCACCGATTGCGCATAAATATTTCCAGCGCGTCAAAGCCCATGTCACCGAGGACGATCACCTCTGCGGGTTGATGGTCGCGCCACAGTCGATGGACGGGTTCCTGACCCTGTTGGCGCGGTTTGACGAGGGCGAGGTGATTTACCGCTCCGACGATGTGGTTTGGGACCGCCACCCCGGTCCGATCTATGAATATGGCTGGAACCACACCACCCTGCGGGCGCTGAAATTTGAGAAAGACCTGACCTATCTTCAGGTCCGTTACGGTGGCGATGTGGACAAGGTCATGGCCGCCTCAGAGGCCTTTGCGGACAAGCTTTACATGCACCTCGAAGTCATGCGCGAAGGCGGTGGGATTTCCTTTGCTGGCTTGCCCATCGTGCAACCGATGAGCAAGGCGGAGCTGGATCAACTGGTCGCCGATCACGAGGCGATGGGCTGTATGATTTTCAACCCGCATCGCTACACCTTGGAAGAGGGCGGACGGCAATCCGCCGACCAGCGCCAGCTTGATTTCAAACGCGAAGCTGATCCCAAAGGCCTTTTGAATCCTGGCAAAATGATCACCTGGGATGAACCGGATTTCGACTATTCGGATATGTATTCCTACAAAGGCATCCTCCCAAAACCTGAGGCCGCCGAATGACCCAGCCCCGCACAGCCACCAAAGGCCGTGTGCTCGTGCTCTACGCCCACCCCTGCCCCGAAAGCTTTAACGCGGCGGTGCATGAGGTGGTCGTCGGCACGCTGACCGCATCCGGCTGGGAGGTCGATGATTGCGACCTCAATGCCGAAGGCTTTTTCCCGGTGCTCACAGAGATCGAGCGCCGGGGCTATCATGACGAACCCGCAAACATCGAACCGGTCAAAGACTATGTCGCTCGCGTCAAAGCTGCCGATGCGTTGGTCATGGTGTTTCCGGTGTGGAATTTCGGCTATCCCGCAATCCTCAAAGGCTTTTTAGACCGGGTGTTCTTGCCGGGGATCAGTTTCAAACTGGTCGATGGCAAGGTCCGCCCCGGCCTGACCAACATCAAAAAGCTCTACGCCTGCACCACCTATGGCGGCACCCGTTGGCGCGCGATCCAAAACGCCGATCCACCCCGTAAAACCGTCACCCGTGCGGTGTGGTATGCCTGTGGCATGCCAAAAAAGAAATACATCGGCCTCTACGACATGAACCGCAACACCAAGCCAAAGCTCAAAGCGCATCTCGAACGGGTGCGGCGCGAGATGGAGGCGTTTTGAATGCGCGCGCTTGTCATCTACTGCCACCCGCGCGAGACCTCGTTCAACCGCGGCATTCGCGATTTGGTCCTCACGCGGCTCAGCGCCGCCGGGGCCGAGGTGCGCCTACGCGATCTTTATGCCGAAGGGTTCGATCCGGTCATGTCGGCCTATGATCACGAGACCTACGAAACCGTGCCGGAGAACCGCAAGCGGGTCGAGCGCGATTGTACCGACCTTGAATGGTGCGACACGCTGATCTTTATCTACCCGACGTGGTGGTACGGCTTGCCCGCCATGCTCAAGGGCTGGTTGGACCGGGCTTTGGTGCCCGACGTGGCGTTTATCATGCCGAAATCCGAGGGCGAGGACATCAAACCCGGCCTCACCCATATCACCAAACTGGGCGTGTTCACGACCTGCGGCGCCTCCCGTTGGCTGACCTTTCTGGTCGGCGCGCCGGGCAAGCGCACGTTGACGCGCGGGCTGCGGATCATCTTGGCGAAACGCTGTAAAACCGCCTTTGCCGCGCATTTCCTGATGGACAGTTCCACGCCTGAAAGCCGCGCCAAACACCTGACGCGGGTGCAAAAGCGGCTCGACCGGCTCATTGCTGCCCCAACCCCAAAGGAGGGATGAATGGATATTCCTGTTCTCGATTGGCAACGCTTTGCCTCCGGCTCCGATGTCGACGGCTTTGTACGCGACCTGGGCCGGGCGTGCCGCGAAACCGGGTTCTTTTTGATCACCGGCCACGGCATTCCCGACGACTTGATCAAGGATGTCTTTGCCAAGGGTGACACGTTTTTCGCGCGTCCCATGGCCGAAAAATCAAAAGTCGACATTCGCAACAACCCGCACAATCGCGGCTGGGCCTGTGAAGGCTCTGAGGCGCTGGACGAAACCTCCGGCCAAATGGACCGCAAAGAGGCGTTCAATGTCGGGCTTGATCTGGCCGCCAACGATCCGCGTGTTCTCAATGGCGAGCCTTTCCGGGGCGTCAATATCTGGCCCGAAATCGACGGCTTTCGCGACACCATGCTGGCCTATTACGATCAGATCTGGGCCCTGTCGCGCGCGTTGCACCGGGCGTTTGAACTGGACCTGAACCTGCCGCAGGACTATTTTGCGCCCCATTTCACCGCCCCCTTGGCGACCCTGCGCGTGCTCTCTTATCCGGCCGCGACAGACGGGACGGGCATCGGCGCGGGCGCGCATACGGATTATGGCTCTGTCACCCTGCTGATGACCGATGGCGTCGGCGGGTTGCAGGTCAAACCGCGCGGTCTGGATTGGATCGACGCGCCGCATGTGCCCGGCGCTTTCGTGGTCAATATCGGTGACTGTTTGATGCGGTGGAGCAATGACATCTATGTCTCCACCCCGCATCGGGTTTTGCCGCCCAAAACCGCCCGCCGCTCAATCGCCTTTTTCCTCGACCCGAACCCGGACAGCGTGATCACCGCCCTGCCCGGCACCGGCGAGGCCAAATATGCCGCCATAACCGGCGCCGACTATCTGCGCTCGCGCCTGGACGCGACCTATACCCCAAAGGACATCACATGAGCCGTCTTGCAGAAAAAAGATACGACTGGGCCGAGTTCCGCACCACGGAATTCGCCGATATGGACCCGGAAAAAACCATCGTCATCCTGCCCACCGCCGCCGTTGAACAACACGGGCCTCACCTGCCCGTCGGCGTCGATCAGTACATCAACGAAGGCATGTTGGCGCATCTGCGCGCCACCTGCCCCGAGGACATCAATATCCTGATCCTGCCGGTGCAGGCGGTCGGCAAATCCAACGAGCATATCCACGCCAAAGGCACGCTGACCTATACGGCCAAAACCGCGCTTGACGCCTGGACCGAGATCGGGCTGTCGGTGGCGCGGGCGGGGTTGAAAAAGATGGTGATCGTCAATTCCCACGGCGGCAATCTGGACCTGATCTCGATCTTGGGCCGCGAGTTGCGGGTGCAGGCCGGGATGATGGTGGTGAAATGCCAATGGGGCAATTTTGGCAAGCCCGAGGGCCTGTATTCAGCGCAGGAAAGCACCTACGGCATCCACGGCGGCGATCTTGAAACCTCCCTGATGCTGCATTTCAAACCGCATCTGGTGGACATGTCCAAAGCCGAAGATTTCCGCTCAACGGCAGAAACCGCGCCGATCTCACCAATCGGTCCGGTGAACCTCGCGTGGGTGTCGAAAGACCTGAACCCAAAAGGCACAGTCGGCGAAGCGCATTTGGCCACAGCCGAGAAAGGCATCGCCACCTGCGCCCATCAAGTGGCGGGGTTTATCGACATGCTCAAAGAGTTGCGCGACCTGCCCTCTGAGGGCTACGCGCGCACGATACCGGAGTAAGCCTGCGGGTGAGAAGCGATGACAAAGGGGGCCGATTGGTCCCCTTTTTGGTGGAGTGTTGTTATGACGCGAAGGGCGGGTTGGAGCCCAGCTTGACTGATACTAAGACATTGATCAATGTCGGCTTCATTGGAAGAGTGGCAGATGCAATATCAAATCGAGAGGAAATGATCGTAATCTACTCTTTAACGTTTCTGCTTGGTTTGATTGTTGCTCCGCTTATGGCTCATATCCGAGGCTGGAAGCCCGCTGCATTATTCTTTGCTGCTGCGGTCATCTACGGAATTTTTGGTGCCGCGAGTTTGGCACAAATCCAAATCGGTCTAAGCCAAATCAAACAAACAGGACCTGCATATCACGACACCTACTATGTTGTAAGCCATGGCTATTTTATAGCGAACATCGGCATCGCAATGGCTGTCTTCGGGGTGATAACATGGGTGCAAACGCGGTTCGGGGCGATGAGGTACCCAGCCCTGACCAACATTCTCTTCTGGGTTTTACATATCGCACTGATCGGCAGCACTGCATTCCAAGGCCCGCTCGCCTTTGTTGTGCCAAAGCCGCGCAGATACATCGACTTTCCAGAGTTCATGGAAACCTACGCTCTGATTAACGCGTGGTCTGGATTTCTATCACAAACGGCATTACTCGGCCTTCTGGGCCTGTTGCTATGGTCGATCATGGCAAAATGGTTGGTTAGGTAAATCTCGTCTTACAAAAGCACCATTGGCTCAACCGCAGCGAAATGGCGTTTCGTCCGCAAACCACCACCATCTTAAAAAGACCCCCGAATTCCCCTTCGGGAGCCTTTTCTCACCTGATCCCCCGGACCTCACTCGCTTGGCGCGGGCGGTGCGATACCCCCGAAGGCGCCGCCAAAGCCGCCCTCGGGTTTCGGCGCTGCAGGCGCGGGTGCCGCTCCGCCCAATCCCCCAAAAGCCCCACCAAACCCGCCTTCGGGTTTCGGTACGGTGATGCCCTGCTCCGCCTCTTGCGCCTCGATTTTGGCCTTTTGTTCGGCCCGCAACTCGGCTTGGCGGTCGAGTTTGTCTTGTAAAATCGCCGCCTCACAGACCGAGCTGTCGTGTTTGGAGCCGATATAGGACACCGTTGCCACAATTGCCACGAGGATCGCGAACACCACGCCCGGATGGGTCAGCGCGCGCGTCACCGGATTGGCGTAGAGCGGCGAACGGGACGCCTTGCCGCCCAGTTCCGCCTCTTTGCGCCGCTGCACTGCCTCGTTGGTCAAGGCCCCCACAAGCGTGATCGTGATGATGATTACGGCCAAAGCGGAGAGTGACGGGTCCGTGCCATGCCGCACCTTTGAGGCAAGCGCCGTGGTGAATGTGCTTTCCGAGAGGACGGTGAACACCGTGGTGTTGTAATTCTCGAACGACGCCAAAAGCGTGATGAAGGCCGCCGAGCCAATCGCCGGGGCCATAAAGGGCAGCAAAATTTTGCGAAACGCCTGACCCGGCGTAGCGCCAAGATCCAAAGCCGCCTCGGTCTGGGTGGCGTCGAACCGTTGCAACCGGGCGATGAACACCAACATCGCATAGGCGGAGACAAAGGTGATCTGGCCTACAATGGTCAGGAAATAACCGTTGTAGATCCCGGCCTGTACCGCCCCGCCCAGCCCGCGCGAAATCTGCCCCCACAGCACGATGGTCGAGATGCCCAAAACCACACCGGGGATCAGGATCGGCAGGATCAGCACGGTGTAAAGCGTGGCGCGCAGTTTCGAGGGCAATTCGGACAAGGCCAAAGCGCCCGCAAGCCCGATCGGCACCGCCAGCGCGACCACGCCCACCCCGATGATCACGGAATTGAGCAAGCCGTCCATCAGCCGTTGGTTGCCAAAGAGTTCGGCAAACCAGCCCGTGGTGAAACATTCCCATGGCACCACGCGGGGGAATTTCGACGAGTTGAAGGCGGTGATCACCATGATGATCAGCGGGCCAAACAAAAAGGAGAAAAACGCGATGGCGTAAGCGCCACCAAAGACAACCGCCCGGCTCATTTTCCGATCTCCCCAACAGAGACCTTAAACACCCGCATCATCAACAAAACAAAAGAGATACAGGTCAATAGCAACACCACGGCGTAGGCCGAACCACGTGGCCAGTTGGAGCTTTCATTGAACCATTGGTAGATGACTTGGGTGAACCACAGGTTTGACGGCCCGCCCAGAATTTGCGGCGCGGCCAGGGCCCCGGCTGTGAGCATAAACACCATGGTCGCGCCCGACACGATCCCCGGTTTGGCAATCGGCAACACCACCCGCCAATGCACCCGCCAGAGCGGCGCGCCCATGTCGCGGGCGGCTTCGACTTGGGTGTGATCGAGTGCCTCGATGGCGTTGTACATCGGGAAAATCATCAACAGGATATAGGCGTAGGACAGGCCAAAATAGAGCGCGACATCGGCGCGGATGAAATCCACCGGCACGTCCCAAAGCCCCATCTGCATCCCCACCGTGTTGACCACGCCCGTGGCCCCAAACAGCACCCGAAAGGCGAAAGCACGCAGGATCTCATTGATCCAATAGGGGAGGATCAAGCCGATCACCATCAACCGCGCGGCCACGCCTTTGGCCCCATGGGCAAGGATATAGGCGATGGGGTAACAGATCAGTACGTCAATCAGGGTGACGATGGCGGCGGCCAAGAGCGTACGCCCCAAAATGACCAAATCCAACGTGTTGAGCGACCCGTCCGAGTTGAAGAAAAAGCTGTGAAAATTATCCAGCGTGTAGTGATCCGCATCCGTGCCGATCTGATCGGCGGGCAGGTTGAAGCGGAAGGAATAATCCAACATCGACAGTTGCGGCAGGGTGATGAACACCACCACCCAAAGCGTCACGGCAATGGCGACAAACAGCGCGGCACCCAAGCCATGCCGATTGGCCAGCGCGCGGTAGGCCTGTGTCAGATGTTTCATGCTTCGCTCGCGATCTGACCCACAGGCAGGATCGTGGCATTCATCGGCGCAAAGCCCAGCGAGAGCGTGTCGCCCTTGGAGCCAACGCTGCCCGCAAGGCCCGCGTTGACCATGGACACGCGCAATTCGGTGTCGCCTGCACGGGCGAACACATGATTGGTGGCACCTTCAAATTCTTGCCGCGACAGCGTGGCCTGAAACGCGTTTTCCGCCTGGCCGGGCACCAATTGTTCGGGGCGCACAAACAGCAACGCCTCATCGCCGGGCTTATATTTGCGCCCGCCACCGACGCGGGCCTCAAAGGTGCCCATCGGGGTTTCAAGCGCGGCCATATCTTCAGATTGACTCTTAACAACACCCTTCAACGCATTGTTTTCCCCAACAAACGAGGCCACGAAAGACGAACGCGGGCGATTGTAAATCTGATCCGGTGCGCCGACCTGTTCGATCACGCCCTTGCTCATCACCGCCACCCGATCCGACATCGTCAAGGCCTCGCCCTGATCGTGGGTGATGTAGATAAAGGTCACGCCGACCTGTTGTTGAATGGCGCGCAGCTCGGTGCGCATATGTTGGCGCAGCTTGAGATCAAGCGCAGAGAGCGGTTCGTCCAAGAGCAAAATATCCGGCTGCACCGCCAAAGCGCGGGCAATCGCCACGCGCTGTTTTTGTCCGCCCGACAGTTCCGAGACCTTTTTGTCGCCAATCCCCGGCAGGGCAATCATATCAAGCAGCTCTTCGGCTTTCCTGCGGCGCTCTTTCTTGCTCACCCCACGTACTTCCAACGGAAACGCGATATTGTCAGCGACCGACATCAAGGGAAACAACGCCAGATGTTGAAAGATCAAGGCGGTCGGACGCTTGTTCGGCCCCACGCCCTTCATGTCTTTCGCGCCGATTAATACCCGACCTTCGGTGGGATCGGAAAACCCAGAAATACAGCGCAACAGCGTGGTTTTGCCACAGCCGGAAGGGCCGAGAAAGGAAAAGAATTCGCCGGAATTGATTTTGAGATTGGCGTTGTCGACGGCGGTGAAATTGCCAAATCGGATGGAAACATGATCGAGGAGAACGGAGCGGTCAGGGGAATTGACTGGGGAGGTCTCTGGCATGGTATCGCCTTATTATTGTGGGTCATCAAAATGAAAACCGCCCCACGCCAAAAGGCGCAGAGCGGTCGTGACCCAGATCAGGCCGAGAGGAATGTATTGGCATACTCGGTGCGCATTTCCGAATACCAAGGTGCCTCTGCTGGCCATGCATTCAAATTCGCCAAAGCCTCGCCCGGATAGGCATCGGCAAAGTTTTTGGCGTAGACCTCGCCCCCAAAAGCATCCGCGCCCAAAACCGGCGAGTTGTAGCCGTGGGTTTTGATCGCCTCGCCCGCCCATTCCGGGTTATAACAGGCATCGATAAAGGCATAAGCTTGGTCAATATTGGTCGCCCCCGTCGCATCGCCATGCCATCCACCCACGCCATCGCGCCCTCAATCGGCGCACGGTACATCACCGGCTCGCCTTCGTTTTTCAACGCAATCGGCGGGCCATCCCAGGTCTGTCCCACAATGACACCTTCGTTCAAAAGACCGTTCTTTTGCGTGTCGGAATCGTTCCAAATCAGCTTGATATTGCCCTTCTTTTCAAGCGCATGGGCCAAAACAACATCCCAAACTTCGGTCATCTTCTCAGGCGTGGTATAGGCGGCCCACATCGACCCCGGCTCCATCAGGCCAAGGCGCTCCATGCCCAGACCAAGCCCCAACATCATCGAATGCCCCCGACCCATGGTTTTGCCCGCATTCGCATCATCCCAGATGTCGTAATAGGACGGAAATTCGCCCGCGGGCGTGAATTGATCGGTGCGCCACGCCACGCCTTCGGTGCCCCAGATATGCGGCACCCAGAACGTACCTTTGCCTTCGAAATTCCAATGTTTCTCGCCCAAAGCCATCGCCGGGTTGACTTTATCGATGGCGATTTTGGACATGTCAAACGGCTGCAACAGACCCAGTTCGGCCCACAACAGATTGCGGTTCACGGTCGGGGAGACGATGTCAAACCCCTCGCCGCCGGTGGCTTTGAGTTTGTTGATGATCTCATCGTTGGAACCGATGCCGGTAAAGTTGAGCTTGATGCCCGTAGAACTCTCAAAGGCGGTCACGAAGCTTTCCGGCAAATAATCGGACCACATCATCACGTTGAGTTCGCCCGAGGAGGCAAGCGCGGATCGGCTGATCAGCGCAGGCGCCGCCAGACCGCCCAGCACTGCGGCGGAGCCTTTGAGGAAACCACGTCGTGCGACGCCTTCGGATTTGGTAAAATTGGGTGTCTTCATGTCACTCCCCGTGAACTTGGTTGGCTGGCTCGCCGCGCTTTTGCGTCATGTTTCTTTGGTCATTCGGTCGAACCACGGCGCAGGATCATCCCATCGCCGCTCATCAGAAAAGCCTAGGGGCGGCCTGTCTGGCGTATTTAGAGCCAGTTGTGCTAAATTATGGGTCCAGAGCGCGTTTCGCCCCTGTACCTTACCGTGATGCTCAATAGAGTGGCGCTATCGGGTCGCCCCTGCACAGCTTGCGGGCGGAGGTGTCATCGCCCTCGCGAAACACAGCGGCGGTGAAAGAGACGCGATGAATGAGACAATGAAAGAAACGGTGCGCCCTTATGTTGGAACGCTATTTTACCCCCGCCTTTGATCAAAGCGCGTCCTTGCAGCATCAGATCCAAGAGCGGCTCATTCAGGCGATCCTCGACGGCGCACTCTCCCCCGTCGATCCGCTGCCCTCCTCGCGCGCCTTCGCGGCCGCCATCGGTGTGTCACGCAACACCATTTCCATCGTCTATGAGCGGCTGAACCAAGACGGGTTCATCACCGCCAAAGCCCGGCGCGGCTATTTCATCGACGAAAACCTCGTGCGCGAAAAACTCAACGTCTCACCGCCACGCCGCTCGCAAGACCGCGCCGTTGCCCCCGATTTCACCCGCGCCTATGCCCGGCGCTACACCACCCAACCCAATATCGCCAAACGCAGCGATTGGCGCACATTCCCCTACCCGTTTGTCTATGGTCAGGTCGGGCGCGATGAGACCTCGGTGGCGCGCTGGCGCGATTGTTTGCGCCGGGCGGGCACCTCGCGCCATGTCGGCACATGGGCCGATGATTTGGTCGACAGCGACGATCCGCTTTTGTTGGAACAGATCGCGCGGCGCGTGCTACCGCAGCGCGGCTTTCGCGCCGATCCCGACGAGATGTTGATCACGGTGGGCGCGCAAAACGCGCTGTGGATGGTGGCGGAATTGTTTGCCGATGCCAGCAAAGAGATCCATATCGAAGACCCGGTCTACGTCGATGCCCGCAATATCTTTGCCGCTCATGGCGCGCAGATCGTCCCCACGCCAGTGGATCGCAAGGGGTTAAAACCCGGTCCAGAATTGGCGAACGCCGATATGGTCTACGTCACGCCGGGGCATCAATCGCCAACCAATGTGACCATGCCGATGGAGCGACGGTTGGCCTTGATCGAAGCGGCCTCACTCCATGATTTCCTGATCCTTGAAGACGATTACGAACATGAGTTGAACTTTTTGGGCGCTCAACATCCGACCTTGAAGGCGCTCGATCCCTGCGGGCGGGTGATCCATGTCGGCTCGCTCACCAAGCCGCTGTTTCCCGGCATCCGACTTGGCTTCATCGCCGCCGACCGCGCGGTGATCAAAGAGCTGCGCGCTCTGAGGCGGTTGATGTATCGCCACCCCTCGGCGCTGGCGCAACGCGCGATGGCGCTGTTCCTCGCGGAAGGCCATTATGACGCCCATATCCGCCGCCACCGCCGCGCCATGTCGGAAAAATGGCACATGATGCTGCGCGAGATAGACCGGCAATTGCCCGACTGTCAGGCGACGATGACCACCGGCGGGTCCGGCATCTGGATGGCCCTGCCCGAAGGCATGGATGCGGGCGACGTATTCACCGCCGCCGAGGCACGCGGCGTTTTGGTGGAAAACGGCACGCTACATTACCTGCGCCTCAACCCGCCGCGCAATCAATTGCGACTGGGGTTTGGGGCGATTGATCTGGCCAAGATCGCGCCGGGGATCGGCGAATTGAACTGGCGATTGACAGCCTGCGTTAATCGAAATTCATCACGATGGTTTTCGAGCGGGTAAAATGCGCGAGCATCGCCTCCAAAGACGCCTCTTTGCCCAATCCCGATCGCCCAAACCCGCCGTAGGACACATTGGGTTGGATCGTCAGATTTTGGTTCACCTGCACATAGCCCGCGTTGAGCCGGGATGTCGCGTCCAAGGCCATCGACAGGCTTTGGGTCCACACCGTCGCGGCCAAGCCATAGCGGCTGTCATTGGCGCGCGCGATCACGTCCTCATAGTCGGACCACGGTTGGATCACCGCCACGGGGCCAAAGATTTCGTTTTGCACGCAGGGGTGGTCTTCGGGCAAGCCAAGCAGCAGCGTCGGCTGTGCAAAGAGATCAGGCGACAGGCCCGCGCCCTCTGGCATCTTGCCACAGCGGACGACCTTTGCCCCCGGCGCGGCCTCGGCCATGGCGACATAATCCGCCACCACCTTGGCCTGTTTGGCGTTGATGATCGTGCCAATATCTGTGGCCTCATCCAAGGGATCGCCAATCACCAGCCTATCCAATTTGGCGGTCAAGGCGGCGAGGAACCCGTCATACAGGCTGTCATGGACATACATCCGCGACGAAGCCGTACAGCTTTGGCCCTGACGGGTGAACCGCATCCCCGAAATGGCCCCCACCACGGCTTTGGTCAGATCGGCATCGGCACAGATGATCATCGGGCTTTTGCCGCCCAATTCCAAGGAGGCGGGCACGATCCGTTCGGCGGCGGCTTTATAGACGGTTTCACCCACCGCCTCAGACCCGGTAAAGGTGATTTTCGCCACATCTGGATGCGCGGTCAGCGCCGCGCCACAGTCCGGCCCCGTGCCGTTGATCACATTCAACACGCCCGCAGGCAGGTGGTCCATCACGATCTCTGCTGCCAAATAGGTGGCAAAGGGCGCCTCTTCGGAGGCTTTCACCACAACCGTGTTGCCCGCCACCAAAGCCGGTGCGATTTTCAGCATCATCAACACCAAAGGCACGTTCCACGGCACAATCGCCGCCACAACGCCCAAAGGTTCGCGCACCGTCATCGTCAACATACGCGGGTTGAACGGGATGGTTTCGCCTTTGAGTTCCGACCCCAGCCCGCTGTAAAATTCCATGATATCAGCGGACACGGCGACCTCGCCCCGGCATTCGGTGCGGATGGCCTTGCCGGTCTCGCGCGCCAAAACTTGCGCCACCAACTCGGCGTGTTCGGCCAAGGCGCGTCCGGCGCTTGCGACCCGTTTGCCGCGCTCGCGGGCAGGCATCGCAGCCCATGCTGCCCCGGCGGCTTTGGCGGCCTCAACGGCGGCGTTCGTCTCGGCGGCTTTTGACGCGGCAGCCTGTCCCAAAACTGCGCCCGTGGCCGGGTTCAACACGTCCAGTCCCGCCGCCACAGGCACGCGTTCGCCGCCCACAAGATTGAGGTTGCGATAGGCCACGATGACGGCGGCGGCGTCGGGGAATGGGGATGCGATGCTGTTCATCCCCCATCCATCGCCGGAAAGGTCAGACCCGGACAGAGCCAGCCAAATGATTCAATGGGTCCAGATTGGCTTCTTCCTTGAACTGGAGCGCCAAATCGTTTCCGCTGGCCGCATGCACCGCCTCAAGAGGCCGGCTTGAACACCCCATTTTGCCACGGAGTTCCCAAATGTATGACAATGATCTCTCTGCCGTCGTCAGCGCCGATCGCGCTCATGTGTGGCACCATATGTTCCAACACCAACTGCTCGAAAGCCGCGATCCGCGGATCATCGTCGAGGGCAAGGGCATGTTGGTCTGGGATCAAAATGGCCGCGAATTTCTGGACGCGGTGTCGGGCGGCGTGTGGACCGTCAACGTCGGCTACGGGCGCGAACGGATCGCCAATGCGGTACGCGATCAGTTGATCAAAATGAACTATTTCGCGGGCTCTGCCGGATCTATTCCGGCGGCGACCTTTGCCGAGAAACT
Source organism: Roseobacter sp. TSBP12 (assembly GCF_009129705.1). Lineage (NCBI taxonomy): Bacteria > Pseudomonadati > Pseudomonadota > Alphaproteobacteria > Rhodobacterales > Roseobacteraceae > Roseobacter > Roseobacter sp. TSBP12. Next base: position 117,060 of record NZ_PYIB01000072.1, on the reverse strand, counting down.
GACCGAGAAAACCCCCGGCCTGAGCCGCGTTTATTACTGTAACTCCGGGTCGGAAGCCAATGAAAAGGCTTTCAAAATGGTGCGCCAGATTGCGCATCAACGCTATGGCGGCAAGAAATCCAAAATCCTCTATCGCGACCGCGATTATCACGGCACCACCATCGCTACGCTGTCGGCCTGTGGTCAACAACAACGCGCCACGCATTATGGCCCCTTCGTGCCTGATTTCGTCCAGGTGCCGCATTGCCTTGAGTACCGCAAACAATGGGATGTGGAGAATTACGGTCTCCGCGCCGCCGAGGCGATCGAAGAGGTGATCCTGCGCGAAGGCCCCGATACTGTGGGCGCGCTCTGTCTTGAACCCGTGACCGCCGGCGCGGCGTGATCACTCCGCCAGAGGGCTATTGGGAAAAGGTTCAGGAGATCTGTCAGAAATACGATATTCTGTTGCACATCGACGAGGTGGTGTGTGGCATGGGCCGGACCGGAGAATGGTTTGGCTATCAGAACTACGGCATCAAACCGGACTTCATCACCGCCGCCAAAGGCGTGGCCTCGGGCTATGCCGCCATCGCGGTGTTGATCACCACGGATGAGGTGTTTTCGATGTTCAAGGACGCCCCCGAAGACCAACTCAACCACTTCCGCGACATCTCCACCTTTGGCGGCTGTACGGCGGGTCCGGCGGCGGCACTCGAGAACATGGCAATCATCGAGGAAGAGGGCTTGCTCGCCAACACCACAGCCATGGGCGCGCGCCTGATGGAGGGTTTGGCGATGCTCGAAGACAAACACCCGCTGATTGGCAATATTCGCGGCAAAGGCCTGTTCTGTGGCGCGGAATTGGTGGCGGATCGGGAGACCAAAGAGCCACTGGCCGAAAAGCTGGTGCAGGCGGTTGTGGCCGAATGCGACAAGCAGGGCGTGATCATCGGCGCGACCATGCGCTCGATCCCCGGCTTCAACAACACGCTGTGTTTCTCACCGGCGCTGATCTCTGGGCCGTCCGAGATCGACCGGATTTTGGATGCGGTGGATAACGGGTTGACCACGGTTGAGTCGGCACTTTAAGTTAAAACACTACTGCATTGATCTAAAACGAATTATGCCCCGCCTATGCGCGGGGCATTTTCCGTTTCAACCTGCGCGCTGTCTTCTTTCAATCCGGTGCCCGTGAGGCCCAATGTGAGCGCCGCGCGGGTCAGCCAGGCGATCTTGCGCGCCGCCTCATCCGGGCTCATCCCGCCCTTGCCATGGATGTTGGACAGGCAATTGCGGTCGCTGTCGCGTCGACCAATGCGCGGACCAAAGGTCAAATACGCGCCCAAACTATCGGCGACACTCAACCCCGGTCGTTCACCGACCAAGACCACCACCAGCCGCGCTCCCAAGAGATCGCCAATCTCATCGCCAATCGCCACACGGGCCTGCGCAGCGATGACAACCGGGCCGATCCTCAGCCCTGACACTTTCGGCACACAGGCATGCACCACCGCCGCCGCATGGGTTTGCACTGCGGCAGAGGACAGCCCGTCGGCGATGACAAAGGCCACATCACAGGGTGCGCGGGCGTTGAGCTTTTCCGCCTCACCCGAAGCCAGCCTTCGCCCCAAATCCGGGCGGCGCAGATAGGTGCCGCGATCTGGCGCGGCGGAGGCGACGCGGATCACCTCTTGCGGTGCCAAATCCCGCGCCAAAGCCTCGACATCCAGCGCCGAATGCACCGCATCGCGGGCGCGGGCATGGGCGTATTGAAAGTCCAGGTTGGCCCCGGTCGGCAGACCCGCCCCCGTGCGGCCCAACCCGATCCGCGCCACGGTGGCCGCGCGCAGCTTGGCCCATGGATCGGCTTTATCCAGATCACTCATTGTGCCGCCTCCAAAAGCCGCAGCGCACCGGCACCACTCTCAACCAAATGTCCGGTCTCGGAGACGATCCCCATGGCCATGAGCCAGGCCTCAAACTCCGGTGCGGCCTTTAACCCCAAAGAGTTGCGCAGATAGGCAATGTCATGGAACGACAGGCTTTGGTAATTGAGCATGATGTCATCCGCCCCCGGCACACCGATCAGGAAATGTGCCCGCGCCTCTGCCAGAAGCGTCATCAACACATCCATATCGTTTTGATCCGCCTCGGAATGGTTGGTGTAACACACGTCACAGCCCATCGGCAGGCCTAAGAGTTTGCCGCAAAAATGATCCTCAAGCCCGGCGCGGATGATCTCTTTACCGTCATACAAATACTCCGGCCCAATAAAGCCGACGACCGTGTTCACAATCAACGGATTATAGGCGCGGCAGACCGCATAGGCGCGGGTCTCAAGCGTTTGTTGGTCAATGCCATGATGGGCATTGGCGGAGAGTGCCGCCCCCTGCCCGGTTTCGAAATACATCACGTTTTGACCGACCGTGCCGCGCCTTAGTGAGAGCGCCGCCTCATGCGCCTCTTTCAGCATCGAGAGGGTCACACCAAAGCCCTCATTGGCGGCTTGGGTTCCAGCCACCGATTGAAACACCACATCGACCGGCGCACCGCGGTTGATGATCTCGATGGCGTTGGTCACATGGGTGAGAACACAGCTTTGGGTCGGAATGCCGTAGCTTTGCCGCAGATCATCCAACATTTGCAACAGCGCCATGGCGGTGGGAATATTGTCCGTCGCCGGGTTGATCCCGATCACTGCGTCGCCAACGCCAAAGGACAGCCCGTCGAGCGTGGAGGCAACGATGCCTTTGAGATCATCGGCGGGGTGGTTGGGTTGCAGGCGCGACCCCATGCGGCCCTCAAGACCCAAGGTGGTGCGAAACGCCGTGACCACGCGGATTTTGCGCGCCACAGCAATCAGATCGCGGTTGCGCATGAGTTTTGAAACGGCGGCGACCATTTCCGGCATCAACCCCGGCGCAAGCCCGCTCAGCGTCGGCGCGTCGGCCACGTCGGACAACAGCCAATCGCGAAATTGCCCGACGGTCATGTGAGACACCGGCGCAAAGGCCACCGCATCGTGACTGTCGACAATCAGCCGGGTGACATCGTCGATCTCATAGGGGATCAGCAGGTCGGTCAAAAACAGCTTGAGCGGCAAATCGGCCAGCACCATTTGGGCCGCGACCCGTTCGACATCGCTCTCGGCCATCACCCCTGCCAAAGCATCGCCAGAACGCGCGGGCGTGGCCTTGGCCATCACTTCCGCCAAAGAGCCAAAGCTGTGACGTTCACCTGCCAAAAGGGTTTGAAAACGGCTCATTCGGTCCTCTCACATGCGATCCAGTTAAGACCTAAAATGCTCCGTTGCGAAAGCCCCGCGAAAACCGTCCGCGCCCCATGACCAGAGCGCGCATTCTCGTCTGCGCCCTAAAATGAGGCACAGACGCATAATTTATCGCCGCGCCTATGGCCTATGTGTCAGGCAGCCGTTGAGAAAAATCTCAATCGCCGCCTCGCGGCGCAGGGCCATATCGCCCTCAACCGGATAGATATAGTCCGGGTCCAACAGGCTTGGCACCGGATCCCAAAACGCCATATCCATCAAAATCTCCGCTGCCAGCGCCAGCCGACCGGGAGCAATTTTCAACACCCCCTCGCGCACGGCCTCCTCCAACTCGGCACAGATGTACCCGCGCAAGATGCCGCGGCCATTCTGGCACATTTCACGCGCCAGATTGGGGTAGACATGCGCCTTGGCAATCAGGGTGCGCAGGAACTCCCGCTTGCGGTCTTCACTGACCGGCGGCTTGTTCAGCGTGAGCAAAAGCGACAAACGCTCCTTCAAAGGTTTGGTTTTCTCGACCTCATTCAAGGGCAGAAAAATCACCTTGCCAATCTCGGCCATGCTGCGGCGCAGGAGCGCTTCGAGACTGTCAAAATGAGCGTAGATCGTGCGCTTTGACATGCCGGTTTCGCGTGCAATCGCCGCCATCGTGACCTCATCCAAGGACGAACTCATCAACAGCGCTTTGGTGGCACGCACAATTTCCTCTTCGCGTGCAGCACTGTCCATTTGAACCGGGCGACCGCGACGGCGATGAGGCTCACACGCATTCATATCTGTCTCTTTCACCATATGCGCTTCTCCTGCTTGCCATGATCGCCACCATTTCGCCCACAACTGTCCTGCATTTGTGCACAGAGAGGGTGCCGATCACAAACTTTACAAAACCATCCCGTTTCTTTAATGAAAATTCAAGAGCGACATACACCTGTGTGATAAACAGAGCCATCGCAAACGCATCATTCCTGAGACTGGGCCGTTCCTACGCGTGCCCCAATCCCCTTGCCGGAGACCTCCATGCCCAACACCCTCCTCCCCCAAAGCCTGCCTGTGTCGCTGCGCCGGATGTCCACCGCCTTTGCGCTTGCCCTCTGCGCCGCGATGCCCGCCTTCGCGCAAGAATCACCCCCGCCAACGCCTGTGACCGTGGTCACGCTGGAGGCCAAAGACATCACCTTGACCGCCCCTCTGCCCGGTCGCGTTGCCGCCTCAAGTGCCGCCGAAGTGCGTCCCCAGGTCGATGGCATCATCCGCGCCCGTCTGTTTGAAGAGGGTCGCCCGGTTGAAAAAGGCGATGCGCTTTATGAAATCGACGCCGCCTCTTATGAGGCGCAAAAGGCAGTGGCCGAGGCCGGTTTGGCCCAGGCCAAGGCCGCGCTGAAATCGGCGATGATCGAATATGATCGCCAGCAGGAATTGAAATCGCGCAATGTCGTGGCGCAGCAAAACCTCGACAGTGCCATCGCCGCCCGCGATTCCGCAGAAGCCGCGATCAAACTGGCCGAAGCCAATCTTTTGTCCGCCGAGATTGATCTGGACCGCGCCACGATCCGCGCACCGATCGCCGGCGTGGTGGGTCTCAGCCAAATCACCCAAGGGGCGCTTGTCACCTCAGGGCAAGCCAGCCCGCTCACCGTGATCCGCGCGCTCGATCCGGTCTATGTCGATGTCACCCAGGCGGCGGCAGACATGCTGCGCTGGCAGCGCGCCGGAAGCGATGCGGTCTTTGCCGGCAACATCGGCCAAACGGTCGAGCTGCGGCTGACCGATGGCAGCACCTATGAGCAAAAAGGCGAATTGTCCGCCGCAGAGCCCCATGTCGATGAACAAACCGGCTCGATCCTGTTGCGCCTGTCCTTCCCGAACCCGGATCATTTCCTGCTGCCCGGCATGTATGTTCAGGTCGAGATGCCGCAAGGTCTGATCAAGGGCGCGATCCTGGTGCCGCAAGAGGCGGTGACACGGGATCGGCGCGGTCGCCCGATGGTCTTTGTCGTCACGCCCGAACATGTCGTCGAACAGCGCACGCTGACGGTGCAAAGCGATCAAGGCGCGAATTGGGTGGTGACCGAGGGTGTCGCCTCTGGTGAGATGGTGATCGTGGCCGGACTGCAAAAAGTCTCCCCCGGTATGACCGTCGCCCCGCAACCGCAAGAGGCCGTCCCCGCCTCCAGCGACAGCAACTGAGCAAAGCCCGGAAGGACCCCTCATGGCCCGTTTTTTCATTGACCGCCCGGTATTTGCCTGGGTTATTTCGATCCTGATCATGGGCATTGGTGCGCTGTCGATCGTCACCCTGCCCATTGCCCAATACCCGCAAATCGCACCGCCCTCGGTCTCGATCCACGCCACCTATCCGGGGGCATCGGCCGAAACCGTGGCCAACACCGTCACCCAAGTCATCGAACAACAGATGACCGGGTTGGACGGAATGCGATATATGTCATCAAGTTCGACCTCATCGGGGTCGGCCTCGATCACCATGACCTTTGAAACCGGGATTGACCCGGACATCGCGCAGGTTCAGGTGCAAAACAAATTGGCCCAGGCCACGGCGCTTTTGCCCGAAGCGGTGCAGCGCCAAGGCGTGACCGTTCAAAAATCCTCGGCGGGTTTCTTGATGGTGATCGGTCTGATTTCCGAAGATGGCCAGTTGGATCAGGCTGATCTTGCCGATTATCTCAACACCAATCTTGTCGACGCGTTCAGCCGCATCGAAGGTGTCGGCGGCACCCAGATTTTTGGGGCGCAATATGCCATGCGAATCTGGCTCGATCCGTCCAAACTGGCCGCTTTTGACATGACGCCCTCCGATGTCGTCAGCGCGATCTCTTCGCAAAACGCCCAGATTTCGGCGGGGGCCTTTGGCAGTCTGCCCTCCCCCGAGGGTCAGGCCCTGAACGCCACCATCACGGCGCAATCGCTTTTGAAAACGCCGGAAGATTTCCGCAATATCATCCTGCGCTCCGAAGGCGACGGTGGCATTGTGTTGTTGCAAGACGTGGCCCGTGTCGAAGTCGGTGCGGAAAACTACTCCACGATTGCCCAATACAATGGCAACCCCGCCTCCGGCATGGCGATCCAGCTTGCCCCCGGTGCCAATGCGCTCGACACGTCGAAATTGGTGCGTGAAAAAATTAGCGAATATGCACAGTATTTCCCCGAAGGCGTGAGCTACGTCATCCCCTATGACACGACGCCCTTTGTCGAAATCTCGATCCACGAAGTCCAGAAAACCCTGATGGAAGCCATCGTTTTGGTGTTCTTCGTCATGCTGTTGTTCTTGCAAAACCTGCGCGCCACGTTGATCCCGACCTTGGCTGTGCCTGTCGTTTTGCTCGGGACTTTCGCGATCTTGTCGATGTTTGGTTATTCGATCAACGTGCTGACCATGTTGGCGATGGTTCTGGCCATCGGTCTTTTGGTCGATGACGCCATCGTGGTGGTCGAAAACGTCGAACGGATCATGGAAGAAGAGGGCCTCAGCCCACGCGAGGCCACGCGCAAATCCATGGATCAGATCACCGGCGCGCTGATCGGCGTCGCTTGGTGCTCTCTGCCGTGTTCATTCCGATGGCGTTTTTCGGTGGCTCCACCGGGGTGATTTACCGCCAGTTCTCGATCACCATCGTCTCGGCCATGTTGCTGTCTGTCGTTGTGGCTTTGACCCTGACGCCTGCGCTTTGCGCCACCTTGTTGCGTGGCAAAGACGCCCATCACACCAAACGCGGCCCCTTTGGCCTGTTCAACCGGATGTTTGATAAAATCACCGGCGGCTATGGTGCAACCGTAGGCTATACGGTGCGGCGTCCACTGCGGATGTTGATGATTTATGCCGTCATGGGCGGCGGCATTGTGTGGTTGTTCCTGCAAACCCCCACCGGCTTTTTGCCCGATGAGGATCAGGGCATCATGTTGGCGCTGGTGCAAGGTCCGGCGGGGTCCACCGCCGAAAACACCGCCAAAGCCAATATGCAAATTCAGGAGTATTTCCTCAACGCCGAAAAAGAGGCCGTGGATTCGATCTTTACCATTGTCGGCTTCTCCTTTGCCGGTGCCGGACAAAACAACGGCTTGGCCTTTGTGCGCCTGAAAGATTGGGAAGACCGTCCAAGCCCGGCGCAATCGGTTCAGGCCATCGCAGGCCGTGCCTATGGCGCCTTCATGGGCATCCAGGAAGCCATGGCTTTCCCGATTGTGCCACCTGCGGTCACCGAACTTGGCAACGTTTCGGGTTTTGACTTTTACCTGCAGGCCCCCGGCGGCCAGACCCATGAACAACTCCTGGAAGCCCGCAACATGTTGCTGGGCATGGCGGCGCAAAGCCCGCTGATCGCCTCGGCGCGCCCCTCGGGCCTTGAGGACGCGACCCAGTTCAAATTGGACATCGACTGGCGCGCTGCGGGCGCGATGGGCGTATCTCCCACCAATGTCGGCAACACGCTTTCGATTGCCATGGCCGGGACCTACGTCAACGATTTCGATGACAATGGCAAAACCAAACGCGTCTATGTCCAAGGCGAAGCCGATGCCCGCGCCACCCCGACCGATTTGCAAAAATGGCGGGTCCGCAACAGCACCGGCGATCTTGTGGCCTTTTCCAACTTCGCCTCTGAACGTTGGGTCTATGGTCCGCAGGGTCTGAACCGCTACAACGGCATCCCCGCGATGCAGATCCAGGGCTCCCCCGCCCCCGGTGTCTCCACCGGCGAAGCCATGGCGGAAATCGAGCGTCTGGTCGGCAACCTGCCGCCGGGATTTGCCGTGGCCTGGACCGGTCTGTCGCTGGAAGAACGCGACTCCGGCTCGCAAGCGCCGATGCTCTATGCGCTCTCTTTGGCCGCGATCTTCTTTTGTCTTGCGGCGCTTTATGAAAGCTGGGCGATCCCGTTCTCGGTCATGTTGGCCCTGCCTGTCGGTATCTTGGGCACGCTGTCCACGGCCTACCTGTTCAACTTCCAAAACGGCGTGTTCTTTCAGGTCGGCATGTTGACCGTGATCGGTCTGACCGGGAAAAACGCCATTTTGATCGTGGAATTCGCCCGCGAACAATATGACGCCGGGGCCAATGTGATCGACGCGGTGCTGACCGCCGCGCGCCAGCGTTTCCGCCCGATCATCATGACCTCGCTGGCCTTCTCCTTGGGGGTTGTGCCACTTGTCCTGTCCTCGGGCGCAGGCTCCGGTGGCCGCCGCGCGGTTGGCTCCGCGGTTCTGGGCGGGACGATCTCCGGCACAGTGTTTGGTATCATCTTCGTGCCGCTGTTCTTCGTGCTGGTGATGAAACTCTTTGGCCGTAAAAAACCCGCCGCCTAAGGCTCAGGCGACACACAGATATGAAAACGGCCGGGCTTAAACCCCGGCCGTTTTGGTTCTCTAGGTGGACTCACGCCCCCCTACATCCCCTTCACCACCATCTCCCTCACCTTCACCGCCTTCTCAAAATGATCCAACTGGTGGGTTTTAATCCACCATTCTGCCGCCTCCATCAGCGTCTCGGGGTCGTCGTTTCTATTGGCGAAAAACGCATAAAACGACAGGCCGACCCCCTCGCCTTTTTGGGTAATTTTGGCGTCACATGTGGCGATGATTTTGGCGCGAAGTGTTTGTCGCATTCTCTGCCCTTTCATATGAAAACGGCCGGGAACGCGCCCCGGCCGTGTATTGCGCAACTCTTGCGCGGTTTAGGTGATCACATCGGGCGCGTTGCGGCCCGTGCGGCTGCGGATCTCGGCCAAGCCGTCCGCCGCCGCGATCACCGCCGAGAGCGCATGTTGCGGATTGTCCTGAAGCACGGCCGCCGCCGTTTCCACCCGCTCAAGGTAGACCCGCAGCGTCGCGCCCTCGGTCCCTGTGCCAGACAGGCGGAACACGATGCGCCCGCCGCCGATGAACATAATCCGAATGCCCTGCCCCTCAGAGCGCGACCCATCGACCGGATCATCATAGGCGAACTCATCGGCGGCCTCGATGGTCATGCCCTCGATCACCTGCCCCGGCAAATGTTTCAGCTTGCCGCGCAGCGCCTCCATCACGCCATTGGCCGCCGCACTATCGACCGCCTCATAATCATGACGCGAATAGTAATTGCGGCCATAACGCGCCCAATGATCCGCCATGATCGCGGCCACGGATTGTTTCCGCTCGGCCAGGATATTGAGCCAAAACAACACCGCCCAAAGCCCGTCTTTTTCGCGCACATGGTCTGATCCGGTGCCCGCACTTTCCTCGCCGCACAGCGTCGCACGGCCCGCATCCAACAGGTTGCCAAAGAATTTCCAGCCCGTTGGTGTTTCATAACACGGGATGTCCAGCGCCTCGGCCACGCGGTCGAGCGCCCGCGAGGTTGGCATCGAACGCGCCACGCCTTTGAGCCCACCCGCATAGGCCGGGACCAAGGTGGCATTGGCCGCCAAAACCGCCAAACTGTCCGAGGGCGTCACATAGGCGTTGCGGCCCACGATCATATTGCGGTCGCCGTCACCGTCCGAGGCCGCACCGAAATCCGGGGCTTTACCGGAAAACATCAAATCCATCAAACTCTTGGCCCAAATCGGGTTTGGATCAGGATGCCCGCCGCCAAAATCCGGCAAGGGCACGGCATTGACCACAGAGCCTTTCGGCGCGCCCAGCGTGTCTTCCAAAATCGCCTTGGCATAGGGGCCGGTGATCGCATGCATCGCATCAAAGCGCAGGGTAAAGCCACCGGCAAACAGCGCGCGAATTTTGTCGAAATCGAAAATATCCGCCATCATCAGCGCGTAATCGGCGACCGGATCGACGACCTCGACCTCCATCTCGCCCAACATGGTGGTGCCGATGGTGGAGAGGTCCACATCCTGCGCGTCCACGATGGCATATTCAGTGATGGTTTTGGTGGCTTCAAAGATTTTCTCGGTCACGCCCTCGGCGGCGGGGCCACCATTGGGCGTATTGAATTTCACCCCGAAATCTTCTTTCGGCCCACCCGGATTGTGCGAGGCGGACATGATGATGCCGCCATCCGTGCCACGTTTGCGGATCAAATGCGAGGCCGCAGGCGTAGAGAGCAATGCGTTTTGCCCAACAATCACCTTTTTCGCGCCATTGGCGGCAGCCATGCGCAACATCACCTGCGCGGCGCGGTCATTGAAATACCGACCATCGCCGCCCAACACATAGGTTTTGCCCGCAGCGCCCCCGATCCCATTGAAAATCGCCTGAACGAAATTTTCCAGATACTGCGGCTGCATGAAGACCGGAGTTTTCTTGCGCAGCCCCGAGGTTCCGGGTTTTTGGCCGTCGATCGCATGGGTTTCAACCATGTGGCGGGTCATATGATGTCCTTCCTATCGGTCGTGTGTGCGCATGATCTCGGCCACGCGCACGATGTCACTGTTCATGGTGAGGGTATCAGAAGTTTCGGGCAAACGAATGCGCCAATTTGGATATTCGGTGGTGGTTCCGGGTAGATTTTGCTGGTCCACCATGTCGAGCATGATTTCGGCCTGAACCGCGACCAATCGCGAAGGGGTGCGCGCCAAAAAGTCGTGCAACGTGTCTTGTTCCGCATCCGGCAACAGCCGATCCATCGCCGCCACTTCGCGCGCCCGATGGTCCAATTCATGCGTGGTCTGCTCTGCGTCCAGCCCGCCTGCGGTTTGCCGCGCCGTCACATCTGCCCCCTGACGCCAGCCCTGCCATGTTGGCAAATCATGGGTCGAAAACGACGCAATTGCCGCCTCGTCATAGCGGTCTGCCGATTTGAATTCGGGGTCCTGCCAATTGTCACGCTCAAACACCATCACCCGACAGCCCAACACCCCAGACCCGGCCAAAGCCGCGTGCAGGCCGTCAGGGATCAGGCCCAAATCTTCGCCGACGATGATGCCGCCTGTGCGCGCAGCTTCAATGCGGGCCACGGCCAACATCGCATCGCGTGGCATTTGTACATAGGCACCGGGGGCTTGTTCCGGCACCCAAAACGTGCGCTCAAACCCAAGGATATGATCAATCCGCATCGCCCCCGCAAAACGCAGTTGCCGGGCAAAGGTGTCGCGCAGAGCGCCATAAGAATTTTTACGCAAATTCAGGGGATTAAACGGAGCAAGGCCCCAGTTTTGCCCCTCCGCCGAAAACGCATCGGGCGGGGCGCCCAGCGAGGCACCATAGGCGAAACTGTCGCGATCCTCCCATGTTTCCGCGCCATGCGGATGGGTGCCCACGGCCAAATCGAGGTACAGCCCATGCGCCATCCCGACGGCTTTGGCCTGTGCCTGCGCTTCGGACAAATCGGTATCCGCACGCCATTGCAGCCACGCGTGAAACAGAATTTCGTCGCGTAAATCGCGGCGTGCGGCCTGTGCGGCAGCGCTATTTGGACATTGCAAATCCGGAGGCCAATCGCACCAAAACGGGCCATGGATGGCGGAGAGCGCCTGATGCAAGGCAAAGGTTTCGAGCGACGTGCCCTCTTGCGCCAGATAGGCCAGAAATTCGGGCGATGTCGGGTGGGCTTCAAAGGCCTGACGCAACGCGGTCATCCGCGCGGGCGTGTCGGTTTGGTAGTCGATCAACGCCCCCGGCACGCCGGTCTCGGTCGCCAGATGCAAAACATTCAACCGGCGGCGATGCGACGGCGAATAGGGGCTGAACATATTTGGCACGGTCGGAAATCCGGCATGAACCGGATTGATGCCCAAAAACGCCGCCCCATGCGGCCCAAGCCCGCGCACCAGCGTGCTGAGGTCCTCATAGGTGCCGATGCCACGTTCGGACAGGCCATAAAGCGGCGCGATCAGCCCCCAACAGCGCTCCGGCAACGGAATGGTGGCAGGGGCGGCCAAAAGCGTGATGCGGATCGGCCCGGCAATCAGATGATGGATGCCCATCGGCAACTCCGGCAGGCTGTCCCCGCCCCGGCCCTCGCATGTCTGGCCATCTTCATAGGTCAACACCCACGCGCTGTCGCCAATATCGACCCAAGGCGCAGTGCCCGCCTCACAGACCACGTCCCACGGCAGGCCCGCATCCCAACCCGCCTCAAGATGCGCGCGCGCGGCCTCCTCAGTTTCGGCCTCAAACCCGAGCGCGCGCATCAGCGCCACGGCGGTCTCCACCGAGGTTTCGCGCAAAACCCCCAGTTGATCATAAAACTGGCGGTGAATGCCAATCTGTGCCGCGAGTTCAAGCCGCAGATCGCTCATCAAAAAGCCTCCAGTTCAAGCGCCAAAGTGGTTTCGCGCCCGGCAATAATGATGGATCCGTCGATCACTTCGCCATCAATGTCCGGGTGGCCCGTGTCGATCCAAAGCCGCCAGCGCCGCCCCGGCATACAGGCCGGAAGATGCACGCTCACCGCCTCGCCCCGGTTGAAAATCAGGAACAGAGCCTCTTCGCGTTGGGCATAAAGCGGTGTGCCGGAGGCAATGCGCATTTCGGCACAGAGCGTTTTCAACTCCGGTGCTGTCCAATCCTGGTCCCGCATCAAAACCCCGTCAGGTCGCCACCAAAACAGATCTTCGATCCCATCCATCAACCGTTCGCGCGAATGCAAAAACCGTTTCTGACGCAAAATCGGGTGGTCGCGGCGAAAGGCGATCAGGCGTTTGGTAAACTCCAAAAACTCCGGGTCCACCGCGTTCCAGTCAATCCAACCGATCTCATTGTCCTGACAATAGGCATTGTTGTTGCCCTGCTGGCTATTGCCCAGCTCATCCCCCGCCAAAAGCATTGGCGTGCCTTGGGAAAACAACAGCGTGGCCAAAAGGTTACGCCGCCGTTGCGCGCGAGCCGCGTTGATTTTGACATCCTCGGTCGGCCCGGCCACGCCCATATTGTCGGAGGCGTTGTCATTATGGCCATCGCGGTTGTCCTCGCCATTGGCCTCATTGTGTTTGCCGGTATAGCTGACCACATCCATCAAGGTGAACCCGTCGTGCGCCGTGACAAAATTGACCGACGAGGTGGCCGGACGGCCCGAATGATCGAATTGTAACGCCGATCCGGTCAAGCGATCGGCCAGCACCGGCACATGGCCCGCATCGCCGCGCCAAAACCGGCGAATGCCATCGCGAAACTTGTCGTTCCACTCCAAAAACGGCGGAGGAAAGCCGCCGACGCGGTAGCCGCCGGGGCCAATGTCCCACGGTTCCGCGATGAGTTTGACCTTGGTCAGAACCGGGTCCTGACGGATCGCATCAAAAAAGGACGCGCCACGATCAAACCCCGTGGGTGTGCGGCCCAGCGTGGTACACAGATCAAAGCGGAAACCATCGACATGCATGGCTTCGACCCAATAGCGCAAGGAATCCAAGACCATGCGAAGGACCATCGGGTGATCAATATTGAGCGTGTTCCCGGTGCCTGTGTCGTTGATGTAATAGCGCGGATTGTCGGTCAGGCGATAATAGCTTTTGTTATCAAGGCCACGGAACGACAGCGTTGGCCCCTGTTCATTGCCTTCGCCGGTGTGGTTATACACCACGTCCATGATCACCTCGATGCCCGCCGAATGCAGCCGCGCCACCATATGTTGGAACTCGGCGATCTGGTGATAGGCGAGGTAACGCGGATCGGGGGCAAAGAAACTCAGCGTCTGATAGCCCCAGTAATTCACCAAGCCCCTTTCAATCAGAAACCGATCGTTGAGAAAGGCCTGAGCCGGCATAAGCTCGATCGCGGTGATGCCCAGATTGACCAGATGATCCAAGATCGCATCGGAGGCGAGGCCCAAGAATTTGCCCTTGTGCAACACATCCGGGTGCAGTTCGGTCAGGCCTTTGACATGGGCCTCATAGATCACCGATTGCGAAGTGGGCCGGTGCGGCGGCTGATCTTTGCCCCACGCAAAAAGCACATCTTCGACGACGGAGCGCGGCATGTATTTGGCGCTGTCGCGGGTGTCAAAAGACAGATCGGCGGCCTCATGCCCGACTTCATAGCCCATCAAGGCGTCATGCCAGTCGGGATGTTTGGTCACGCGTTTGGCATAGGGGTCCATCAACAGTTTGTTGTAATTGAACCGATGGCCTTGGTCGGGCGCATAGGCCCCATCGGCGCGCAACCCGTAGAGTTGTCCCGGACGCATGCCTGGCACAAACCCATGCCAGACATCGCCATCACGCTCTGGCAAATCCAGCCGCTGGGTCTCGATCTGACCATCGTCCGAAAACAAACACAGGGTGATCCGGCGGGCGTGTTGGGAAAAAACCGCGAAATTGACACCTTCGCCATCCGCTGTGGCCCCCAGCGGCGCGGCATGGCCGCCCAGGATCGAATATTGCCTCATTTAGGGTGCGCAGCTCCTGTCATCGTCTCAAAAAGATCGGCATAGGTGCCGGCCGATGCGTCCCACCCGACGGGCTGTGCCATGGCATTGTCCATCATTTTGGCCCAGACATCGGGTTTGCGGTAAATCGCACAGAGGCGGTTGAGCGCCTGCGTCAGCGCCAAGGCCGTCACCGGGTGAAATTGGATGCCCGTGGCCACGCCTTGCGCCAAGGCGGCGGCATTGGCGTTGATCACCGTATCGGCCAAACCGCCGGTCAGCGAGACCAAGGGCAAGGTGCCAAAGCGCAGCCCGTACATTTGCGTCAAGCCGCAGGGCTCAAAGCGCGACGGCACCAAAATCGCGTCCCCGCCTTCGATCAGACGGCGGGCGAAAGCTTCGTCATAGCCGATCCGCACCGCAACGCCCGCATGGCGCAAGGCGGCATCACGAAACGCGGATTCAAACGCACTGTCGCCCGAACCCAAAAGCGCCAATTGCCCGCCCTGCTCCAACAGGGTCGGCAGCGCTTCGAGCAAAAGATCGAAACCCTTTTGTCCGGTCAACCGTGAGATCACCACGCACAGCGGCCCCTCACTGGCCGGACCGGAATTCGGCAGGCCAAGCTCGTCGCGCAGCGCCGTTTTGAATTTGGCTTTGCCTTTCGGGGTTTTGTAACTTGGCGACCAGACCTCTTCGTCGATGCCATTGAGAATGCCGAAAAAATCCGATCCGCGTGCGGCCAAAACGCCCTCCATCCCCATGCCATACTCGCCCGTCATCAATTCGGCGGCATAGGTGGGCGAGACGGTGGAGACCTTGGTCGCGCCGACGATCCCGCTTTGAGCGCCGAAATCTGACCCCAGTATTCATAGCCGCCGGGACTAAATCCGGGGCGCGGCAGTCCCAGCGTGTCGATCAGATCGGCCGAACAACAGCCCTGAAAGGCAATGTTGTGGATGGTCATCAGGGTCTTGACCCGCTCCGCCGCCCCCAATTCGCGCAGGTACACCGGGGTCAATCCGGCCTGCCAATCATGCAGATGCAACACCTCTGGCGTCCAGCTTTCGATCCCATGGGCGGCAATCATCGCCGCCGCCAGCGAGAGCGCGGCAAAGCGTTGCGGGTTGTCGGCCCAATCATAGCCGCCGGGCCCGGTGTAAAGCGATCCGTCACGGTCATAGAGATGCGGCGCGTCCAGGATATAAAGCACGGTGTCGCCCAAGTGCCCGCGTCGAATTTGGGCCGAACCGCCGAAGAAATCATGGATGTCAAACACCGGCGCAGCGTCCGGTTGGGCCGCCAAAACCGCGCGGTAGCCCGGCAAAAGCGTGCGCATGTCTACGCCATGCGCCGCCAATGCACCAGGCAAAGCCCCGGCCACATCGGCCAATCCCCCGGTTTTCACCAAAGGCACACATTCGGACGTGACCGACAGAACCCGTGTCATAGGCCTTTGGCCCTCCGGTCCAACATGTCTTGGGTGATCAAGGTGATCCCGCCCGGCGACACCCGGAACCATTTGGCATCCACTTCGGGATCTTCGCCGACCACAAGCCCCTCTGGGATGTGCACGCCGCGATCAATCACCACATTTTTAAGCCGGGCATGACGCGCCACGTTGACATAGGGCAAGACCACTGCCCCCTCCAAAGAGGCATAGGAATTGGTGGTCACATGGGTGAACAACAGGCTTTCACGGATTTCCGTCCCCGAAATGATGCAGCCGCCCGAGACCATCGAACTCACCGCCGTACCGCGCCGATCCGGGCGGTCATGGATGAATTTTGCCGGTGGCGTGTTCTCGGAATAGCTCCAAATCGGCCAACTGCGGTCCCACAGATCCAGCTCGGGGGTGAAATCTGTCAGGTCAATGTTGGCCTTCCAATAGGCATCAATCGTGCCGACATCGCGCCAGTACGCAGGCGCATCGGGGTGCCGAATGCAACTGTCGGTGAAACGATGCGCCTGGGCTTTGCCCTTGGCGACGATGTCCGGGATCATGTCATTGCCGAAATCGTGGCTGGAGGTTTGATCCTCCATGTCTTCCAACAGCCGCTCACGCAGGAATTTCCAATTGAACACATAGATGCCCATCGAGGCGAGCGCGTTTTTCTCGTCGCCCGGTATGCCCGGCGGATCGGCGGGCTTTTCCAAAAACTCGGTGATCCGGTCCGTGCCGTCCACCGCCATCACGCCAAAGGCCGAGGCTTGTTTGCGGTCTACGGTCAGACAGCCGATGGTCACATCCGCGCCACTGTCGACGTGGTGTTGGATCATCAGCTCGTAATCCATCTTATAGATATGATCGCCCGCCAGGATCAGGATGTAATCGACATCATAACTGTCGATGATGTCGATGTTTTGTGCCACCGCGTCGGCGGTGCCACGATACCATGTGCTTTCTTCATAGCGTTGAGAGGCGGGCAAAATGTCCAAAAACTCATTACGTTCGGCGCGGAAAAATGTCCAACCGCGTTGGATGTGGCGGATCAGCGAGTGGGCCTTGTATTGCGTCGCAATCGCCATTTTACGGATGCCGGAGTTGAGCGCATTGGAGAGCGCAAAATCGACGATCCGGGTTTTACCGCCAAAATAGACCGCAGGCTTCACCCGCGAATTGGTCAGTTCCTGAAGCCGCGAGCCGCGCCCCCCCGCCAAGACGAACGCCATGGTCCGATTGGCCAACCTGTTGCGCGTCTGTGTTTGTGTCTGTGTCATTCCTCCACCTTTCCGCAGCCCGAGGCCTCGCCTTTCGGCTCTGCCCGTTATGCTTTGTCTTTGATAAAGACCATTGTTGAGAGCGGCGGCACGGTGATCTCTGCGCCCGCAGGCTGTCCGTGCCACTCACCCCGCATGGCGGTGATCCGCCCCAAATTGCCACGGCCTCCGCCACCGTAGCATTCTGCATCTGTGTTGATCGCCTCGCGCCAGACCCCCTCTTGCGGAAAACCGAGCTTGTAGGCGCTGCGTTCGAGCGGCGTGAAATTGCACACCACAACGACTTCTGCATCCTCTGGCCCGCCGCGCCTGATCCAGGCATAGACCGACTGCGCCGCATCATTGGCCTCGATCCATTGGAAACCGTCCGGGTCGCAATCCTTGGCGTAAAGCGCGGGCGTGGCGCGGTAGAGCGCGTTCAGATCGCGCACCACGTCCTGAACGCCTTGGTGCATATGATAGACCAGACAGGCCCAATCAATTTCGCCATCGTGGTTCCACTCTTGCCACTGGCCAAATTCCTGTCCCATGAACAAAAGTTTCTTGCCCGGATGCGCCCACATAAACCCATAATAGGCCCGCAGGTTGGCGAATTTTTCCCATTCCGAGCCGGGCATTTTGTGGATCATCGAGCCTTTGCCATGGACCACTTCGTCATGGCTGATCGGCAGGATGAAGTTTTCCGAGAACGCGTAATGCAGACCAAAGGTCATCTGGTGATGATGGTGTTTGCGATGCACCGGATCGAGCGCCATGTAAGACAGCGTGTCGTTCATCCAGCCCATGTTCCATTTGTAGCCAAAGCCAAGCCCGCCCGCGTCCACCGGCGCGGACACCCCCGGATAGGCGGTGCTTTCCTCCGCCACGGTCATGATGCCGGGCACTTCGCCATAGGACAGCGTGTTCATGCTCTGAAGCATATGGATCGCCTCAAGGTTCTCCCGCCCGCCGTGAATATTGGGAATCCATTCGCCCTCTTTGCGCGAATAATCGCGGTAGATCATCGAGGCCACGGCATCGACCCGCAGCCCGTCGATGTGGTATTCTTCAAACCAATAGAGCGCATTCGAGGTCAGGAAATTTTCAACCTCGTGACGTCCGTAATTGTAAATCAGCGTGTTCCAGTCTTGGTGGAACCCCTCGCGCGGATCGGCATGTTCGTACAAGGGCGTGCCGTCGAATTGCGCCAAGCCATGCACGTCGGTCGGGAAATGCCCCGGCACCCAATCGAGCAGAATGCCAAGCCCGGCCTCATGCGCCGCCTCAACCAGATCGCGGAACTCATGTGGCGGACCAAAGCGAATGGTGGGGGCAAAAAGCCCGACGGGTTGATACCCCCAAGAGCCATCAAACGGGTATTCGGAAATCGGCATCAATTCGATATGGGTGAACCCCATGTATTTGACATAGTCGATCAGCTCAACGGCGGCCTCCTTATAGGAGATCGGACGCCCGTCATCCTTGCGCCGCCAAGACCCGAGGTGGACCTCATAGATCGAGATGGGCTGATCACGGTTTTGCGCCTCGGCGCGGCGCACCATCCACGGCCCATCGGACCAGCCATAGCCCGAAATATCACGCACGACAGAGGCGGTTTCCGGCGGGTGCTGAGCGCCAAAGCCGACCGGATCGGCCTTGAGGTGCAGCGCATCCTGCGCGCCCAAGATCTCGTATTTATAGGCCGTGCCCTCGCCCACGCCCGGCATGAAGATTTCCCAAACACCGGTGCCGCCGCGTTTGCGCATGACGTGCCGTCGCCCATCCCAGGCGTTGAAATCACCCACCACCGAGACCCGTTTGGCATTTGGTGCCCAAACGGCGAAATGCGTGCCTTGGACGCCCTCATGGGTCATCACATGGGCGCCAAGCGCGGTCCAAAGCCGGTTGTGATTGCCCTCACCCAACAGATACTCGTCCAGCTCGCCCAGCACCGGGCCAAAGCGATAGGCGTCTTCAACCTGCCATTCGATCTTGCCTTTTTTACCGACCAAAACATAGGGCTTGGTGCCAGATACGGCCCCGTGAAACAGACCGCGATAGCCCGCGACCTGAGCCAGAGGCGACAGCTTGCCCGCACTGAGCGCCGACATCGCCTCCGCCCCCGGATCATAACAGGTCACCGTACGAATCCGGCCCTTTTTATGCGGCCCTAAAATGGCGAAAGGATCATCAAACCGCCCCGCACAAATCTGCGCCAGAACCGTGTCATCCGCGAAACTCATCCGATCTGTCTGGGCCATCTGATTTTCCTTTATTCAAAAGCATCTTAGGCGATTCCAGCATCCAATCAACCGTTTGATTTTTAGGGGATAAGGCTCTTGGCCTCCCAGATATCGCACATATAACCCCGAATGGTGCGATCGGACGAAAACCACCCGGATCGCGCCACATTGAGGGCCGCCATTTTGGCCCATTTTTGCGGCTCTGTGTACACCTGATCGACTTCACGCTGGGCGCGCCAATAGTCGGTGAAATCGGAACAGACAAGGAAGTAGTCCGACCATGTCAGATTGTCAGCGATATGGGTGTAACGGCCTGGATCTTCGGGACTAAAGCGGCCTGAACGCAGCGCATCGAGCGCGCGCGCCAAACGCGGATCGGCGTTGATCGCCTGTTGCGCGTGATCATGCATCATCCGGCGCTGCATCACCTCATCGGCCAACATGCCAAAGAGAAAGAAATTGTCCGCGCCGACCTGTTCGCGGATTTCGACATTGGCCCCATCGAGCGTGCCGATCGTGAGCGCACCGTTGAGGGCAAATTTCATGTTGCCAGTGCCAGAGGCCTCTTTGCCCGCCGTTGAAATCTGTTCGGACAAGTCCGCCGCCGGGATCAGCCGCTCGGCCAATGTGACGTTGTAGTTCGGCAAAAACACCACTTGCAACACATCGCGCGTGTCCACATCGGCATTTGCCACTTTGGCGAAATCATTGATCAGGCGGATGATGTCCTTGGCGAAATAATAGCCCTGTGCTGCCTTCCCGGCAAAGAGTTTGACCCGCGGCACCCAATCAGCCGACGGGTTGTCTTTGATCTCCAACCAATGTGCGATGGTCTCGAGAATATTCAGGTGCTGACGCTTATACTCGTGCATCCGCTTGATCTGAATGTCGAACATCGCCTCCGGGTTCAGGTTGATCCCATGCGCCTTGGACACATAATCGCAAAGCGCCGCCTTGTTGTCGGTTTTCACCTGAGTGAACCGCTCCAACCAGCCCGCCTCTTCAATCGCCGGTTCCAGCTTTTTGAGTTGTTCCAGATCGGCCACCCATTCGTCACCGATGGTTTCAGTGATCAGGGAGGACAGTTTCGGATTGCAGGAATGCAGCCAGCGGCGCGGGGTCACGCCATTGGTTTCATTGACAATCCGCTCCGGGTGCAGCGCGTTGAGCTCTTTGAACACGGTCTTTTTCATCAGATCGGTGTGCAGTGCCGAGACACCGTTGACCCGGTTTGACACCATGAACGACAGCTCGCCCATTTTGACCTGACCATCCGAACGCGCCGAAAGTGTGCGATGCGGGTGGGCTTTGTAATGGGCG
This sequence comes from Roseobacter sp. TSBP12, assembly GCF_009129705.1. Lineage (NCBI taxonomy): Bacteria > Pseudomonadati > Pseudomonadota > Alphaproteobacteria > Rhodobacterales > Roseobacteraceae > Roseobacter > Roseobacter sp. TSBP12. Next base: position 96,278 of record NZ_PYIB01000072.1, on the reverse strand, counting down.
TCATCAATCCGGTCAATGATCTGCAAATGGCGCGGCAAAAGCCGACCAAACAGGCGCTCATCCCACCGCTCCAACGCCTCCGGCAGGAGCGTGTGGTTGGTGTAATTCATACAGTGATGGGTGATGTCGAACGCTTCCTCAAAGGACAAGCCGCGCTCATCATGCAAAATGCGCAAAAGCTCGGGCCCCGCGATGGCCGGGTGGGTGTCGTTCGACTGGATCGCCACCTTGGTCGGCAGCAGGCGGATGTCATCATGTTTGCTGTCAAAGCGGCGCAGGATGTCGCGGATCGAGGCGGCGGAGAAGAAATATTCCTGTTTCAGGCGCAGCTCCTTGCCCGCCTCATTGCTGTCCTCGGGGTAGAGCACGCGCGAAATCGACCGCGCCAAGCTTCGTGTTCGGACGCCGCAGCAAAATCGCCGGAGTTGAACAGACCCAGATCAAACGGATCGACCGCGCGCCCGGCCCAAAGCCGCAGCGTGTTGGCCCACCGCCCCTGCCAGCCAACAATCGGCGTGTCAAAGGCTTCGGCTTGGATCAACTCGGAGGGTTTCCAGATGGTTTTGCCGTTCTCGGAAATCACATCGCCGCCAAAGCCAAGGGTGAAACGCACTTCGGGGCGCTCAAATTCCCAAGGGTGCGGCTCTTGCAACCATGTTTCCGCCGCTTCCACTTGTCGCCCGTCAACAAAGCTTTGTTTGAACAACCCGTTCTCATAGCGGATGCCATAGCCATAGGCCGGGCAGCCGATGGTCGAAAGACTGTCGAGGAAACAGGCGGCCAAACGACCCAAACCGCCGTTGCCAAGTGCCGCGTCCGGTTCATCCATCAAGATGGTGCGGTAGTCCTGACCAAAGCTGTCGAGCGCCTCTTTCGCCTCCTCGGCCAGCCCAAGATTGACGATCCCATCCTCAAGCAAACGCCCGATCAAAAACTCCATCGACAGGTAATAGACCCGCTTGCCATCTTGTTCATAGGTCTTGCGCGTCGAGGCGACCCAATGATCGACAATCCGGTCGCGCACCGCATGGGACAGTGCCATCCGCCAATCAAAAAACTGCGCATGTTCAGGGTCTTTGCCCATCGTATAGGTGAGGTGTTGCAGGAGGGCGTGGCGGAAATCTTGGGAGGACGTAGGGGCTTTGCCGGCCATGGGTCACCTTAAATTATGTTAAGACCCAAAACGGATCTTATGGGGGAGGGTCATTTTTTCCTAAGCCACATCAGCTTAGAAAAGCAAGCTATGGCAAATCCCAGACGATCGCTGGTGCTGCTGTTGCCCTGTTTATAGTCACTTTGTGATACATTCCTTAAAGCGTTCCGCCTTTCCCCTGCCTCAGGTGAAAGGATGACGCTTTAATCCGCCTCAAATGAGGGCCGTTTGAGGTGCTTTTATGCTTTATTTTCAGTATATCTTTTGTCCGTCCCAATAAAAGCCCGCGCCCCAAAAGTGTTTCGGGATTAACTTGAATAACGCGTTTGTCTCGAAACGCCCGCTTCCCAAGTTAGGTTCCGTGCGTTTCGGGTTTAAGTCGTGTCTCAACTTAAATCCGAAACGCTTTAAGGGCTGGGCCATCTATGCCGATGTGGGTCACAATTACATGACACGCACACCAAACTGTCGGGAAAATTCGCGTCTCGCATACGGCCTTTGGCGGCCTCGGCACGGCGCCTGCGCGCCCCGAAAGACGAGCGGATGCGGTTGAGCATTTTCATCGCACCACCGATTGCGGGCGACCGAACACAGTTGAACAGGCCGAAAACCACAGCACCGACGACAGGCCCATTGTGTAAAAAGGGAGGGGAGATTGCACAAACCTAATCGGAAAGTGTTGGTGCGGTCGAGAAGACTCGAACTTCCACGGGTGTTACCCCACAGCGACCTCAACGCTGCGCGTCTACCAATTCCGCCACGACCGCACAGTCTTGACTTGGTGAGGGGCTATGTAGCGAAGCGGTTCAGGGAAGTGAAGAGGAAAAATCGGACGACCCTCACTTTTTCTGATTTTTTTCAAACGGCGGGCTTTGGCGCACAAATCGCGTGAAAAACGCTGGTCTCAGGCGGCGCAACGACGCGTGTCGGCGGGACAGGCCCCGACAACACAGGCGACGGCGTTACAAAAAAGGCCGCCCGCCGGACGACCTTTCAAGACAGAGAGCCTGCCGTGATTGGGGGGCCTATTCTGTAATCGAAAACGCGGGCAAAGCGGGACCAGAGGCCGGGACCACCGGAGCCGGGGCCGCACTCGCACCACCGTTCAAAGACATCGACGCTTTGCGCAACAGACCCGCACGCTCCACCTGCCCTGGCGCGAAGACCGCGGGCACGCCCGTTGCCAGGGCTGTGAGCGTATCCTCATACCACGCCTGCGCCAGATCGGGCCGCTGGGTGACACCGACACCTTGGCTCAAGTGATGGCCCAAAAGTTCGCCATAGGCGCGTTCGCCCACAGCCACCAACATCAGAGACGAGGCCAAAGCCACATCCATATTGTCGGTGCGGTAGCCCACGGAGAGACAGATTTTCGCCGTTCCCGCCAGTTGCGCCGGAGACATGCCGGCGTTCAGCACGAAATTCGAGGTCTCCGCCAAGACCGCATCACGCGGCTTGATCGAGAGGGCCGCGACCTGCGCCGCCATCGGTGGGGCGAGACCTTCGCATTGGGCGGCGATTTGGTCCGGGGTAAAGCCCTGAACCTTGGAAATCATCTCCTCGCCCTGCGAAATCGCATAGGTGCGCGCCAAGCAGAACTGTTCGTTCAGGGCCTGATTGGCATCCACCATGGAGGCCTCGGTGACGAACCCGCCGTTGGAATTGGTCAACAGGCTGACCTTGTTGCAATGCGACGCCAGCGATACCTGCGCGCCCGCACCAAGGAAGCTGGGCATGCTCGGCTCCGGCGTCGCCGCCGCGAAACTCGGCAGGGTGGCCGCAGCAGCAGCGGGCGCTTGCGGCGCAGGCATGACCGGGTTCACCACAGCGGCGGTGCCGGGCACGGTTGCCATCGTCGCGCCCCCTGCCCCGCCCGAAGCCATTTCAGAGCGGTACATTTTCAACAAACCGCGCGTGCCTTCAGGATTGGAGGCCACAAGTTGTGTGGTTTGATAGCCACCCGCTTGCGCGCGATTGTACGACGAGATCAAAAGCTCCTGCTCAAAAGGCGACAACTGGCCGGTGACCGGATAGCCAAGATAGACCTGATAGGCCGACACAGCATCGCGGGTCTTTTTACCAAGCTGGCCATCGACGGTACCCGCATTAAAGCCGAAATAATTGAGCGACGCCTGAATTTCTTTGCCCTCTTGCGTCGACGGCAAACGAGGGCGGGAATAGGTTGTGGTACTGGTTTTCTTTTTCGGTTGCTGACTGGCCGCGCCAAGAAGCCCTCCGATCACCGCACCAGCAATAAAATCGCCACCATCGGCCTGAACACGCGTCGTTGTGCCCAGCATCATCCCAGCCGCAAGCGCCGCCGATACAAAATGTTTGAAAGCTTTGTGTTTGGACATACTGGTCCCTCCCCGCCAAATGACTCACTAAACTCCTGTTAGGATAGCACACGCTTTCATGATCCAAAGGATTTATTCGCCGCCGCATTCCCGCAGCGCCTTCATTGCATATTCCGGGTTAGCAAATCGTAAGCAAAACACGAGTTTCCCCCTGCCGCCCCTTTTCTGTCCCTGCCGCACAAGATAAACCCGGACGCAGACCCCCAGACACACAGTCAGGCGCGAAGGATAGAGACATGGTGGAATGGCGCATTTCAGACGGGTTGACCGATTACATGTTCGCAGCCACTGAAATGGAAGCGCGCGCCGATGCCATCGCGCGCGGAGAGGCGGACGAGTTGATTTGGCTGTTGGAACATCCGCCTTTGTACACCGCAGGCAGCTCCGCCAAGCGAGAGGATTTGGTCGATCCGGACCGTTTCCCGGTCTATGACACAAGGCGCGGCGGACAATACACCTATCACGGTCCGGGTCAGCGGGTGGCCTATGCGATGCTCGATCTTAACACACGCGGCAAAGATGTGCGTAAATTCGTCGCCAATATGGAGGCTTGGGTGATCGCCGCTTTGGCCGAATTCAACGTCACGGGCGAAATCCGCGAGGGCCGTGTCGGCGTTTGGGTGGTGCGCGAGGACAAGCCCCTGACCCTCACCGGCCAAAAACCCGAAGACAAGATCGCGGCCATCGGATTGCGGATTCGCAAATGGGTGTCCTTTCACGGGCTGTCGATCAATGTCGACCCGGATTTGAGCCATTTCGACGGCATCGTGCCCTGTGGCATCCGCGAACACGGCGTGACCTCTCTGGTCGATCTGGGCTTGCCGGTGACGATGGAAGACGTGGATGTCGCCCTGAAACGCGCCTTTTCTGAGGTTTTTGGCGACTAAGCCCATATGGCGCGGGATGCGACATTGGTCGAAGGTGCGACAATACTGGACTGGCACAGCGGCCCAGACGCGCTATTGTGACCACTGGACACATGAATCAGTCGGGAGACACAACCCTATGACCAAACTTTCCGGGACCAAACTTTTTGCCCTCACAGCCGCCGCCCTGATGGCAACCTCCGCCGCCGCTTTCGCCGGTGATGCGGAAGCCGGCGCGAAAGAGTTCAACAAATGCAAATCCTGCCACATGATTGCAAGCGCCGATGAAACCATCATCAAAGGCGGCAAAACCGGCCCGAACCTGTACGGCGTGGTTGGTCGTCCGGTTGCCTCCTACGAGGGCTTCAAATATGGCGACGGCATCTTGGCCGTGGGCGCGACAGGTAAGGTTTGGGACGAAGCGTCTTTGATCGAATACGTCGCCGATCCGACCGCCTATATCGACACCCATGGTGGCTCTGGTCGTTCGAAAATGACCTTTAAACTGAAAGATGGCACCAACGTGGTCGCTTTTCTGGCCACCTTCTCGACGATGTCCGATGAGGGTGCATCTGACGAAGGCTCTGAGGCCACTGAGACCATGGACGATGACATGGATGAGACCAAGGGTCAGGAGCACAATCAAGAGGGCGAGCAGAAACAAGAAGGCGAACACACTCAGTCTGGCGCGTCCAACTGATCGAGCCTTTGCCTCGCGACAAGATCAAACGCCGCTCCTTTTGGGGGCGGCGTTTTTGCATGTAGGGATGCGCAACATATGCCCGGATCGCAACCACAAGCAATCCGCAGGCACGGCCAAATCAAGCCCCCAACCCCAGCCGCAAAGCCAGATTATAGCCCATCCCCCTCACCTCACGCATTTTTCTGTCTTCAAAACGCGTTGACTGATTGCTCTCGGGTTCGTGACCCTCTAAAACATATGGTAATTCCGCCCCAAGACTCCCCGCTAAGGAACCGGCGGATGTGACGCATACACGCATAGACCACGCACAAATCGGGAGGACCGCATGGCAGACGCAGCCATCCACGGCCACGAACATGGGGACAACCGGGGCTTTTTCACCCGCTGGTTCCTGTCTACAAACCACAAAGACATTGGGATTCTGTACCTCTTCACGGCTGCGTGGTGGGGTTCATTTCCGTCTGTTTCACCGTTTACATGCGCCTTGAGCTCATGGATCCGGGGGTTCAGTTCATGTGCCTCAACGAATCCGGCGAAGCGCCGCGCGACTGATTTCGGGCTTTGGTGCCGAAAACTGTGCGCCCAACGGCCACCTTTGGAACGTCATGATCACCTACCACGGTGTCTTGATGATGTTCTTCGTGGTGATTCCGGCGCTGTTTGGCGGTTTCGGCAACTATTTCATGCCGCTGCAAATCGGTGCCCCGGACATGGCCTTCCCGCGCCTGAACAACCTGTCCTACTGGCTCTATGTCTGTGGTGTGGCTTTGGGGATCGCGTCGCTTTTTGCACCGGGTGGCAATGGCCAGCTTGGCTCTGGCGTCGGTTGGGTGCTTTACCCGCCGCTCTCCACCAATGAGGGCGGCTATTCCATGGACCTCGCGATCTTCGCGGTTCACGTTTCTGGTGCCTCCTCGATCTTGGGCGCGATCAACATGATCACCACCATGCTCAACATGCGCGCACCGGGCATGACCATGTTCAAAGTGCCGCTGTTTGCCTGGTCGATCTTTGTCACCTCCTGGCTGATCCTGTTGTCCTTGCCGGTTTTGGCGGGCGCAATCACCATGTTGCTCACAGACCGTAACTTTGGCACCTCCTTCTTCCAACCGGGCGGTGGCGGCGATCCGATCCTGTACCAGCACATCCTGTGGTTCTTCGGTCACCCCGAAGTGTACATCGTGGTTCTGCCGGGCTTTGGTCTGGTCTCCCACATCATCGCAACCTTCTCGAAGAAAGCCGTGTTTGGCTACCTTCCGATGGTTTGGGCGCTGATCGCGATTGGGGTTTTGGGCTTTGTTGTTTGGGCACACCACATGTACACGGTTGGTCTGTCGCTGACGCAGCAGTCCTACTTCATGATGGCCACCATGGTCATCGCGGTGCCGACAGGGGTGAAAATCTTCTCTTGGATCGCAACCATGTGGGGCGGCTCGATTGAGTTCAAAACACCGATGCTCTTTGCCTTCGGGTTCTTGATCCTCTTCACCATCGGCGGCGTGACCGGCATCGTCCTGTCGCAGGCTGGCATCGACCGCGCCTACCATGACACCTACTACGTCGTGGCGCACTTCCACTACACCATGTCGATGGGAGCAGCATTCACCATCTTTGCCGGGATTTACTTCTACATCGGCAAAATGTCCGGGCGTCAGTACCCGGAATGGGCCGGCAAGCTGCACTTCTGGATGTTCTTCATTGGCGTCAACCTGACCTTCTTCCCACAGCACTTCTTGGGTCGTCAGGGCATGCCGCGTCGTTACATCGACTACCCGGAAGCCTTCGCTTACTGGAACAAAATCTCGTCCTACGGCGCGCTCTTGTCCTTCGCTTCCTTCCTGTTGTTCATCGGCATCGTATTCTACACCCTGCTGGCCGGTCGCCGCGTGACCCAGAACAACTACTGGAACGAATACGCAGACACGCTTGAGTGGACCCTGCCCTGCCCGCCGCCGGAGCATACGTTTGAAACGCTCCCGAAGCAGGAAGACTGGGATCACCAGCATTCGCACTAAGCGGATCTGACGGATCAAAATAACAAAGGCCCCACTTCTCCGGTGGGGCCTTTTCTTTGAGTATTTTATCGCAGTAAAGACCGCCGGGCAGAGACGGGCACCACCTGCGCATCAGGGGGCTTTGCAGTCCTGTTGATGCCGCATAGACTTCCCAAAACACATATAAGAAACGCACATGCCCTACCAATGGACCCCGGACCATCACCGCCTGCCGCAGCGGGCCACTTCGGATGACGCGCCTTTGGTGCGGCTCGATCTGTGGCCGCATCGCAGCCTCAAGGGCAAAGGCTTTTCCGCCACCATTTGGCTGATGTTCTTCGGAGGGCTGATCCCGGTTGTGCCCTTTATCGGTACAATCGCGTTTTGGATTTTGCTGATCTTTATGATGACGGCTCTGGCGGCCCTTTGGCTGGCACTGAGGCGGTCAGATCGCGATCATCTGCGTGAAGAGCTTTTGATCTGGCCGGATCGCATCGCGCTGACCCATTGGCCCGCCAAGGGCAAAACGATGACCTGGGAGGCGAACCCCTATTGGGTGAAACTGTCGTTGCACCCGACGGAGGGGAAGGTCGAACAATACCTGACGCTGAAGGGCGGTGGCCCGGCACAGACGCGCGAAGTGGAACTTGGTGCATTTTTGACGCCCGAAGAACGCGCGCGCCTGCGCGATGATCTTGCGCTGGTTTTAGGGCAACTCAAGGACGGATCACGCGACACATCATAAGCCAAACGAAAAAGGCCGCCCAAAAGAGCGGCCTTTTCAAAGACAGAGCCTCAGGGGTTACCCCAATTTGGCTTTGATCTGTGCACCCACCGCGCCAAAATCCATCTGGCCGGTGTATTTCGTTTTCAGAGCCCCCATCACCTTGCCCATGTCGCGGATACTCTCCGCGCTGGTCTCAGAAATGGCATCAGAGATGGCCTGAGCCACCTCACCCTCTGACAATTGACGCGGCAAAAACTCTTCGATCACAGTGATCTCGGAACGTTCTTTTTCCGCCAATTCAAGTCGCGCGCCTTCTTCAAACGCTTTCGCGCTCTCTTGGCGTTGCTTGACCATTTTGCCAAGAATACCAAGCACATCCGCGTCAGACACGCATTCTTCTTTGCCCTCACCCCGAGCCGCGATTTCGCGATCCTTGATGGCCGCATTGATCAGGCGCAAGGTGGACAAGCGTTCGCTGTCCTTGTCTTTCATCGCCGTTTTCAATGCCGCATTGAGCCGGTTCCGCATATCCATATGGGCCTCATCCCTCATGATGTCGCAAGTGGACAACATAGCGAAAGACGCATCCGTTCTCAACCGTTGATAATTTCCGTAACCCATTGAAAACGCTACGTTACATAAAGTGACTGAAAATCCATCACCCGACCTTGACGCCGCCTGTCCCTTTCCTTAGGTTCCGGTGAATTTTGCCCACATCAGGAGAGTCGTGCCATGGCATCCGCTCAGTCGTCCGAGAAACCAACCGCGTGTCTGGCTTTGGCCGATGGCACACTCTTCTACGGTAAGGGGTTCGGGGCGACCGGAACCACCACCGCAGAGCTGTGTTTCAACACCGCCATGACGGGCTACCAAGAGATCATGACCGACCCGTCTTACGCCGGTCAGATCGTCACCTTCACCTTCCCGCATGTCGGCAACACCGGCGTCAACGCCGAGGATGACGAAACCGCCGACCCGGTTGCCGCGGGCATGATCGTCAAATGGGACCCGACCGAGCCATCGAACTGGCGCGCTCAAGAGGAACTTGGTCCTTGGCTTGAAAAACGCGGTCGCATCGGCATGGGCGGGATCGACACCCGCCGCCTGACCCGCGCCATCCGCCAACAAGGCGCGCCGCATGTTGCCTTTGCGCACGATCCCGCGGGCAATTTCGACATCGAAGCGCTGGTCAAACAGGCTCGCGCCTTTTCTGGCCTCGTCGGGCTTGATCTGGCCAAAGACGTCACCTGCGCGCAGTCCTATCAATGGGACGAAATGCGGTGGGCGTGGCCGGATGGCTTTCCGAAACGGGAAGGTAAAGGCTTTAAGGTCGTGGCGATTGATTTCGGCGCGAAACGCAACATCCTGCGGTGCTTGGCCTCGGCGGGCTGCGACGTCACCGTTCTGCCCGCTTCCGCCACTGCGGAAGAGGTCTTGGCCCATGCGCCCGACGGTGTGTTCCTGTCCAACGGCCCCGGCGATCCGGCGGCCACGGGCGCCTACGCCGTGCCGATGATCAAAGGCGTTTTGGACGCCGATCTGCCGGTGTTTGGCATCTGTTTGGGCCACCAAATGTTGGCTCTGGCTCTGGGCGCCAAGACGATCAAAATGAACCACGGCCACCATGGTGCCAACCATCCGGTGAAGGATCTCGACACCGGTAAGGTTGAAATCACCTCGATGAACCATGGCTTTACGGTGGATGCGCAAAGCCTGCCCAAAGGCGTGAAAGAGACCCATGTGTCGCTGTTTGATGGCTCGAATTGTGGCATCGCGGTCGAGGACAAGCCGATCTTTTCGGTGCAATATCACCCCGAAGCCAGCCCCGGCCCGATGGACAGCTACTATCTGTTTGAACGGTTTGCGGCAGCAATGGCGGCACGCGCTGGCGCCTGATCCAACCAGATTATGTCACGGAAAGGCGGGGTTCTCCCCGCCTTTTTGCGTTTATTTACCACATGTAAAGTCCTGGTTAACGCCTTATTAACCTTGCCTGATCAAACTTGTCCGCAAAGGTCTGGGGGTAAACCCGAGCCATTGGGACAGTTGCGTCAGGATGAATATTTAGATGTCCTTTGTCAGACATCCGCTTTTTTCAAACACAAAACTCCACACGGCGCCAGAGAATGCGACCGTGCCGGGATCTGACGCGCCCCGCCATGGTCCCCATAAACCCACACGCAGACCGATCGGACAAATCCTTGTCGATATGGGGGCGGTCGATCCCGGCGATCTGATCCGCGCCGCCGCCATGCGCCAACGCGAAGATGCGCGCATCGGCGATATTCTTTTGGCGCATGGCATGGTCGAAGAAGCCACGCTCTACCGCGCCCTGGCCCAGCAACACCACGCCATCGTCGCAGATTTTGATAAAACCGCACCAGACGTGCGCCTGATTGATATTCTTGGGGCGGATGAATGTCTGCGCCGCGGGCTTTTGCCATGGCGTCAGGTCGGCGGAACGGTGATCATCGCCTCGTGCCGCCCCGAACAATTCGAAGACCTGCGCCCGCGTCTGAGCGCGCTGTTTGGTCCGGTGCGGATGGCCGTGACCTCGGAAACCGCGATGCATGAGGCGCTGTTGCGTTCGCGCCAACGCAAACTTGCGCTCTGCGCCGAAACCCGCGTGGCGGCGCATGAAAGCTGTCGCGAAATGGACATCCGCAAACTGACGCGGATGGTGTCGTCTTTGGCGGTTTTGGGACTCATTCTGGCGCTTTTATCACCGATAAGCGCTGCGATCCTGTTGACCTCATGGGCGGTGTTGACCCTCGTCGTCTCCACCGGCCTCAAAATCGCTGCCGCTTTTGCTCAGGCCAGCACTGCGCGCACCCGGCAAAGCACGTTTAGCAGTCGCCGCACCAGAACCGCCCTGCCAACCGTGTCAATCATGTTGCCCCTGTTCAAAGAGCGCGAGGTCGCGACCCGGCTGATCAAACGGGTGTCGCGGCTGAGCTATCCACGCGAGCTTTTGGATATTTGCCTTGTGGTCGAAGAGGATGACACCGTCACCCAAGAGGCCATTGCCAGCACGGATTTGCCGCGTTGGATGCGGCAGATCATCGTGCCGCGCGGCGGGGTGAAAACCAAACCACGGGCGATGAATTTTGCCCTCGATTTCTGTCGTGGCTCGATCATTGGCATCTATGACGCCGAGGACGCGCCCGAGCCAGAACAGATTCATAAGGTCGTCGCCCATTTCGCCCAAACCGGACCAGAGGTCGCCTGTGTTCAGGGCATTCTGGACTTTTACAACGCCCGCACCAATTGGTTGTCGCGCTGTTTCACCGTCGAATATGCGACATGGTTTCGGGTGATTTTGCCGGGCTATGAGCGTATGGGGCTGGCCGTCCCATTGGGCGGCACCACCTTGTTTTTCCGCCGCGAGGCAATCGAGGAACTGGGCGGATGGGACGCGCACAACGTGACTGAGGATGCCGATTTGGGCATCCGCTTGGCGCGCCACGGCTACCGCACCGAATTGTTGCATACGGTGACAGAGGAAGAGGCCAATTGTCGCCTCTGGCCTTGGGTCAAACAGCGCTCCCGCTGGCTCAAAGGCTATGCGATGACCTATGCAATGCACATGCAAAATCCACGAAAACTCTGGCGTGACCTCGGTGCATGGCGGTTTTTCGGGGTTCAGGCGCTGTTTCTGGGCGCTTTGTCGCAATTTGTACTGGCACCGTTTCTGTGGTCGTTCTGGCTCTTCCCCTTGGGCCTGCCACATCCATTACGCGGGATTTTACCCCATGATGTCTTGGTCGGTTTGGGCGCAACTTTCCTCCTGTCCGAAGTGGTGACGGTCGCTGTGGGCATGGTGGCGACCTCGACCTCGAAACACAAATGGCTTTGGCCCTGGGTGCCGACGCTGCATTTCTATTATCCACTGGCCACTTTGGCTGCGCTCAAAGGGCTGTGGGAGATGGTGACCAAGCCCTATTATTGGGACAAAACCGCCCATGGCGTGCATGATCTGGGCTTTCACGAAGATGAGGCGGAGACCGCCGCAGCCCTCAGCCCGGTGTCCCCAATGCCCCATCCCGCGCCCTTGATGCTTGGCCCGGCGCACCGCATCGCTGCGAGCGCATCGGGTGCAGCCACCCCGCAAAAATCCGCCCACCCGCTGATCCTCTATCCCGCTGACAAACCCAGGCAAAACAGCCAGGAGATCGGTGCAGATCGCGTCCGGGCCTTTGGGGAGGCTCCTAGAGCCTTTGTGTTTGAGCGCCTTGAACAGGATGCGTCGGGGTCAGTGCCCCGGCCGGGGCGGCGTCTGACCTTTGGGCTTGATTTTGAGGGCACCTCCAACACCCCCGCGCTGCGGCGCGCGTTGGAGGCGGCGGCGGTGGCGTTTGACCCCGAACGTCTGCGCCCGGCACCGAAGCCAGACCCAAAGCCAGACTCCGAAACCGTGCGTCCAGATCACACCGAAACCGTCCTAGCCTTGCCGCATCAGATCAAAGACCCGACCCCCCGCATCCCGGTCAACTCAGCGGGCGCGCCCGAATGGGCGCATATGGCAGCCTTTGTTGAGGTGCCTGCGTTCCTTCCAACCACGCCCGCCATAGAGCCACGTCGTATGAGCGGAACCTCTGGGGATCCGGAGGAGGCGTGAGGGTTAACGCACCTTATCGGCGTCGATTTTCAAGCGGGTCACAAAGGCCTTTGAAATATGCTCAGACAGCGCCTTATGCGCAGCGTCACCATCATGCGCTTCAATCGCGGAAACGATCTGATCATGTTCCTTGATCGCCTCCTCGCCCCGGCCTTCGGCGGCCAAAGAGGTGGTGGCGAGCAGGGCCATGGAGCGGTGCACCAGATCAAGCTGTTGCACCAGATAACGGTTGTGCGAGGCAAGGTGGATTTGTTTGTGAAACCGGCGATTGGCCCGTGACATAGCGTCGGGTTTGCCGATCAAGCTGCGATCCTCTTCGACCATATCACGCAGCACCCGCACCTCTTCTGAGGTGGCATGGCGCGCCGCAAGGCGGGCCGCAAGGCCCTCAAGTTCGGTGCGCACCACATAAAGATCCGCCATCTGATTGTGATCCAATGAGGCCACAATCAGTGAGCGCCCATCCCGCGTCAGCATGGATTGGGTCTCCAACCGCTGCAACGCCTCACGAATCGGAGTACGCGAGACGCCAAAGCGGTCGGCCAACTCACTTTCAACAAGCCGGTCCCCCGGTCGATACACTCCGGTGTCGATGGCATCGAGGATCAGCCCATAAGCGTCCTTTTGCCCAGCGCGCGGATCTTTCATCATGTGCCTCTCAGGTCAACAGGGGGAGACCATAGACAGCCCTGCCCCCCACGATCAAGCGCTAACATCGTCGCATGGCACCCATTTTAGCCCCGTAAGCCGATATCACGCCCGACCTTTGCGGATGTCCCGTCTTGCGCCCCGCGCAGACTGAGCCTAACAGGATGCCATGGTAGCTGATCAATTTTCTCACGTGAACACATGGGTCTTTGACCTCGATAATACGCTTTATCCGCCAGAGGCCGCGCTTTTTGCCCAGATCGAGGTCAAAATGGCCGATTGGGTGGCGCGTGAATTGGGCGTGAGTTTAGAGGCGGCCAATGCCTTGCGCAGCGCGTATTGGCGTGACTATGGCACCACCCTCTCGGGGATGATGGCCAAACATGGCACCGACCCGCTGCCCTATCTCACCTATGTCCATGACATCGACTTTTCCGGCCTGCAGCTTGATGCCGAGCTCAAAGCGGCGATCACCGCCCTGCCCGGACGCAAAATCGTTTACACCAACGGCTCCGCCCCCTATGCCGAGCGGGTGTTGGAGGCGCGCGGGTTGACCGGGATTTTCAACGCCGTCTACGGCATTGAACACGCCAAATTTCATCCCAAACCTCTGGCCGAAGCCTTTGACACCGTGCTGACCCTCGATGGGGTCGCCCCCAACACGGCGGCGATGTTCGAAGACGATCCGCGCAACCTCAAAGTCCCGCATGATCTGGGGATGAAGACCGTCTATGTTGCCCCCACGCCGCTTGATCCGCCCGCACCCCATATTCACCACCACACCGACAATCTGTCGGCCTTTTTGCGTGCGCTCGTCGGCTGAATTCTCGCAAAGCGTCAAGAGATCCGTGTCAGGCATTGCCTGCGCCCATATGCCGCGCGGCATCCCGCCACCGTGACCTGATCTGCGCTGCGCCCTATCTGACAGCTTCATTCAAAACGCAGCTGAACACAGCGCCCCCCGGAGATCGCACATGTCTGATACCATCCTTGATCAATCCTCCTCCCATCACGAGGACGGCGTGGCCTCTCCACGCGGCGTCCTGTTGTTTTTGCTCTTCGTGCTCGTCGTGATCGCGGCAATTGTCTATGGCATGTTCGCCATCGGCCCATGGGTGCTTGGCGTGAGCGCGCTGGCGACGGTTCCGGTGATCTATGTTGTGTTGATCTTGCTCACCACAGGCAAATAAGCGGCGAAATGAATCGTCCTCCTGCGCGGCGCATGAGTTTCCCCTGAGACAGCCTGTCCCTTGGACAATCCCCGCCTTTGCGCCTATCTCTTGGCTATGCCCATAGAGCGGGCGCAAAGGAGATGATCATGCCGACCCAATCCCCCTCGTTTCCACCCCGCGAAACCGTGGATGTTTTGGTCTCAGGCGGCGGCATCGCCGGGATGATCGCGGCGGCGGCCTTTGGCGCTTCCGGGTTCAAAACCCTGATGATCGACCCGACCCCGCCAATCACCAGCGGCACAGAGGACCGATCCGATCTACGCTCCACCGCATTTTTACGCCCCGCGCGCGATCTCTTTGCCCGGATTGGCATTTGGGAGGCGCTTGCCCCTCACGCCACACCGCTTGAGGCGCTGCGCATCGTCGACACGTTAGGACAACCGTCCGACATCCGCGCCGAGCGTCAGTTCGAAGGCCGCGAGACCGGCGATGAACCGTTTGGCTGGAATTTTCTCAACTGGGTGATCCGGCGTGAGCTTTTGAAAGCGGTGCCCAACATCCCCAATGTCGACATGCGCTATGGCACCGGGTTTCAATCCATGCTCACCCGCACCAATGAGGCGATCGTCACCCTCACCGATGGCACACAGGTGCGCGCCAAATTGGTCGTTGCCGCCGATGGCCGCAATTCCCCGGTGCGTGAGGCGGCGGGGATTGGCGTCAAAACCACGCGCTATGGCCAAAAGTCGCTGGCCTTCACCGCCACGCATGATCTGCCGCATCACAATGTTTCGACCGAAATTTACCGCGAAGGCGGCCCTTTCACCATGGTGCCCTTGCCAGACATCGACGGCAAACCCGCCTCGGCGATTGTCTGGATGAACAAGGGTCCCTATGCCACCGAGCTTTTGACCATGGAGCCTGAGGCGTTCAACGCCGTGATGACCACCCGCTCGGCCGGGCTGTTTGGTCAACTGACCCTGGCCTCCGGGCGCGCGATCTTTCCGATCATCACCCAAGTGGCCGAACGCCTGTCGGGCGAACGCGTCGCAGTCATCGCCGAGGCCGCACATGTGCTGCCGCCGATTGGGGCGCAGGGGCTGAACACCTCGCTCAACGATCTGGGCGAACTTTTGGCACTGGCCGAGACCCATCGCACGGATTTGGGCGGACAGGTCATGTTGGACGCTTACGCCAAAACCCGCCACCGCGACATCACCGCACGCGCCAAAGTGGTCGATCTGTTCAATCGCGTCACCCGTTCGGAAAGTGACATCTTGCAAGCGCTGCGCCTGTTGGGCCTGAAAGCCGTGCATGACGTCAAACCGCTGCGGCACGGCGTGATGAAAGCGGGGCTTGGGCCAATTTAACCCGCGCGCGCCTTTACCGTGATCCAAATACTCAAACGGCGCGCCTTTCTCCAAGGGCGCGCCGTTTTTTATTTTATACCAAAGGCTTATTTCGCCAAAACCGCATCCAATGCCGCCTCAAGACGGGCCACAGACGCATCCACGTCATAGAGCTTATCCAGACCAAACAGCCCCAACCGGAAGGATTTATACTCCGGCCCCTCATCGCATTGCAGCGGCACGCCAGCGGCGATTTGCATCCCCAATGCCGCAAAGGCCCGGCCCGATTGAATCTCGGGATCATCGGTGTAACAGACCACCACGCCCGGCGCCTCAACGCCTTCTGCGGCGACCGATTTGAAGCCCCGCGCGCTCAACAGGGCGCGCACCCGGCGGCCCTGCTCCCATTGCGCCTCAGACAGTTTGGCAAAGCCGTAGGCTTTGGTCTCCAACATGGCATCGCGAAAGGCGCGCAGCGCGTCCGTGGGCATCGTCGCGTGATAGGCGTGACCGCCCGCCAAATAGGCCTCCATGATGGTCAACCATTTGCCCAGATCAATCGCAAAAGACGAGGATTGGCGCGATTTCACCACCTCGATGGCGCGCTCAGACAGCATCACCAACCCGGCAGACGGCTGTGCCGACCAGCCCTTTTGCGGCGCGGAGATCAACACATCGACCCCGGTCGCTTTCATATCGACCCAGGCACAGCCCGAGGCGATACAGTCGAGCACCATCAACCCGCCCTCTTCATGCACCGCGTCGGCCAAGGCGCGGATATAGCCATCCGGCAAGATCATGCCAGAGGCGGTTTCCACATGCGGCGCAAAGACGGCGGCGGGTTTGAGCGCGTGAATTTCGGCCACGGCCTCTTCCAATGGGGCGGGAGCGAAAGGCGCCGTGATCTCATTGCCGGTGCGACGGGCTTTGAGCACGGTCTGCGATTTCGGGATCGCGCCCGTGTCAAAAATCTGGCTCCAGCGGAAGGAGAAGAAGCCATTGCGGATGACCATCACGTCCTCACCACCGGCGATCTGGCGCGCCACGGCCTCCATCGCATAGGTGCCGCCGCCGGGAACGACCACGGCGGTGTCGGCATGATAGACCTCGCACAGGGTGGCGTGGATGTCGGTCATCACGGTTTGAAAGGCTTTCGACATGTGGTTGAGCGAGCGATCAGTGAAGACCACGGAAAATTCCATCAACCATCGGGGTCGATATCAGAGCGCAATGCGGGCATGATGCCTCCTTAAAGTCATATCAATCATATCAAACGGTGCCAAAGCGACACATTTGGCGGTCCGTTCGGGGACTGGGCGCACAAACGTCTGGACAAGTGCCCTAAGGTTCACAACACTTGCCCAAGCGTCACGCCACGGATCGGGCCAAAAAGAGCACCGGACGGGCGAAAACACAAGCGGTTCAAACCGCATCGGCGCATTGAGGCAGATCCGGGTTACAGACCCAAACCAGACAGGCAGAGCAGTCATGCCAACAGAGAATCTAATTGTGATGGGGTCCTCCCTCATCAACAATCCGATTGGCTATTCCCAGGACCCTTGGGGAAACGCCAATGACGGGGCCTATATCACCGGCGGCGACAGCGTTTTTGACGACGATGACGTGATCGTTTTCACCGTGCAAAAGGTCAACCATGACGGAACGTTTGACAACCAGACCCAGATCATGGGGATCGAGGTCTATGACAATGCCGCCGACTATGTGAATGGCGTCCCCAAATACACCTATGAGCTGGAAAAAACCGGAGGATGGGGCTGGGGGAACAACACAGGCAGCGGCGATGTCTCCACAAGCGTGCACAATATGGGCGATGCCTATCTGCATTTCCCCGCCGATGGCTTTGTCAGCTCAGACCCCGGCGCGCCGGATCTGGACTATCTGTTTTTGGCGCCGGGCGTGGATTTATCCGAAGCTACCCGGTTTGGCTCTCGCATGAGCAAGCCATCGACTATAATGAAGACGGCTCCATTGCAGGCAGCGAGGTCGGCGACGGGGTCTTTACCACCGGCAACAACCTGTTTGCCGAAAATGAAATTGCCGCCGCGATTTGTTTGACCCGCGGGACGTTGATTGACACGCCCGAGGGGCCAAAATTTATCGAGACCCTGAGCGAGGGCGATCTTGTACATACCCTCGATGAGGGGCCGCAACCGATCCGCTGGATCGGATCGCGCCGCGTCGAGGCCACAGGCACACTCGCCCCGATCCGCATCAAAGCCGGTGCTTTGGGCAATTTCCGTGACCTCACCGTCTCGCCCAACCACCGGATGATGATCCGTGGTCCGAAAGCCGAAATGCTGTTTGGCGAACGCGACGTCTTGGTGGCGGCGAAACATTTGGTCAATGATGACACGATCCGCTGCGTGCCCGGTGGCACCGTGGACTATTTCCACATGCTGTTTGACCGCCACCAAATCATCTTTGCCGAAGGCTGTCCGACCGAAAGCCTCTACCCTGGCCAAGAGGCCTTGGGGGCGGTGGACCCGGCGGCACGGGCCGAGATTTTGGCGCTGTTTCCCGAATTTGAACACGGGACACAGCACACCGAACTGTCGCGCTATGAATTGAAAGCCTGGGAGGCACAGGCGCTTCGACACGCGAGCTGACACTTGCCCCTGACTGCGGCTGCGTTTAGAACGCAGGGCAACAGGATACGCAGGGAGCCGCGACATGCTCGATCATCTCGAATTCACCACGCCAAAGCCGAAAGTCATTTCGGGGGCAAAAGACGACTGGGAACTGGTGATCGGGATGGAAATCCACGCTCAGGTCGCCTCCAAATCCAAGCTGTTCTCTGGCGCTTCGACGAAATTCGGCAATGAGCCGAACTCGAACGTCTCTTTCGTGGACGCGGCCATGCCCGGCATGTTGCCCGTGATCAACGAATTCTGCGTCGAACAAGCGGTGCGCACGGGGCTGGGCCTCAAAGCTGAGATCAACCTGTTCTCCGCCTTTGACCGGAAAAACTATTTCTACCCGGATCTGCCGCAAGGCTACCAGATTTCGCAGCTCTATCACCCGATCGTGGGCGAAGGCGAAGTGATCGTCGATATGGAACCTGGTGTGGCCCGTTTGGTGCGCATCGAGCGCATCCATTTGGAACAAGACGCTGGCAAATCCATCCATGACATGGACCCGACCATGTCCTTCGTCGACCTGAACCGCACCGGCGTGGCCTTGATGGAAATCGTGTCCCGCCCCGACATTCGTGGCCCCGAAGAAGCCGCCGCCTATGTGCTGAAACTGCGCCAAATCCTGCGCTATTTGGGCACCTGCGACGGCAACATGCAAAACGGCAACCTGCGCGCCGACGTGAACGTCTCTGTCTGTCGTCCGGGCCAGTATGAAAAATATCAAGCCACTCAAGATTTTGGTCATCTCGGCACCCGCTGCGAGATCAAAAACATGAACTCGACGCGGTTCATCCAGATGGCGATTGATTACGAGGCCCGGCGTCAAATCGCGATCCTGGAAGATGGCGGCACGGTCGATCAAGAGACCCGTCTCTATGACGCCGACAAGAACGAAACCCGCTCGATGCGCTCCAAAGAAGAGGCACATGACTACCGCTATTTCCCCTGCCCCGATCTGCTGCCGCTGGAGATCGAACAGGAATGGGTGGATGACATTGCGAAGACCTTGCCCGAATTGCCCGACGAGAAAAAGGCCCGCTTTGTCAAAGAGTTCGGTCTGTCCGAATATGACGCAAACGTGTTGACCGCCGACACCGCGAACGCCAGCTATTTCGAAGGCGTGGCGGCGGGCACCGACGGCAAACTGGCCGCGAACTGGGTGATCAACGAGCTGTTTGGCCGTCTGAAAAAAGACGACAAAGACATCGAAACCTCACCCGTCTCCCCCGAACAACTGGGCGGCATCGTCAAGCTGATCAAATCCGGCGACATCTCCGGCAAGATCGCCAAGGACCTGTTTGAGATCGTCTATACCGAGGGCGGCAACCCGGCCGAGATCGTTGACGCGCGCGGCATGAAACAGGTCACAGACACCGGCGCGATTGAAAAAGCGGTCGATGAGGTGATCGCCGCCAACCCCGGACAGGTCGAAAAAGCTCAACAGAACCCGAAACTTGCGGGTTGGTTTGTGGGCCAAGTGATGAAAGCCACAGGCGGCAAGGCCAATCCTGGTGCAGTCGATGCGCTGGTCAAAGCCAAACTCGGCCTCTAAATCACCCCTCCATCAAAGGCATAAAGGCGTCCCTCATGGGCGCCTTTTTTTTCATAAACTCGCCCTTAACTCTCGGGGGAGTAGCTTGGGGCGCATGGAAGGAGCCCATCAAGTCCCATTACGAGTATAAAGCCATCCCTGCCCCGCATGACAGCGAAGCCACCTCCGCCTCGCAAACCCCTGAGGCGCGATTGGCCGACGCGGTGACCGTGCGGCTCAATGCCATGGCGAAAGAGGGCTGGACCTATCTGCGCTCGGACGCATTCACCCTCACCGGCGTGGCGGGCAAACAGGCGGTGTTGGTGTTTCGGCGCGAAAGCGATTTCGGCATGTTTGGGCAGGACAAACCCAGTTTTGGCACCTTCGGGCCAGAAGCCGCCGAGTGAGGCCAATAGGGCTTGGCCCATGCCTTGACCTCCGGTGCCCATCCGCTAAACCTGTGCCGCAACGACGCGCCGCCCAACGCGGTCGCCACAGGAGACGCATATGCCCCTTTATGAGTACCTCACCGTGCCCGCCCCGCGCAAAGGCGAGAAAACCAGAGGTGCGAAAACCTCTGAGGCCCGGATCGCGCTGGCAATGCAAAGTGTGCTCAATGAAAAGGGCGCTGAGGGCTGGGAGTATATCCGTGCCGATCTTTTGCCGATGGAAGAGCGCTCCGGGCTGACCTCAAAAGCGATCACCTATCACACGGTTTTGGTGTTTCGCCGGGAACGCGGTGCGAATGCCGTGGCGACGGTCTCGACGACGGAACAGGCCGCCGTGCAACCGCGCAAATCCCCGGTCGCGGACCGCACCACGCCGCCGCCCTCTGTGCCCTTTCCGGCCCATGCCGAAAAAGGCGCGGGCGCAAATGCCCGCCGCCTCTCGCCCGAGGTGGCCGACGAGATCGCCGAAGACCGTGAATCATAATCCCGCGCTCACACATCCAGATCCAGCGCCAGCGCATGAATGCGCGGCACCAAATCGCCGAGTGCTTTGTGCACCATCCGGTGGCGCGCCACCCGCGATTGTCCGGCGAAGGCCTCTGAGCGGATCATCACATTAAAATGCGTCTCCCCCGCCCCGCCGGGATTTCCGGCATGTCCGGCATGTGAGGCGCTATCATCTTCGATCTTTAAGGTTTTTGGCGCAAAGGCCGCCTGTAACCTGACGCGCATTTCATCGGAAATTGTCATCTCTCTCTCCCAGTTTTCGGCCCCAAGGCCTTTCCCATTTTGCATTCTTCATCTAAAGTCCTGCGTCCGAGTCGAAAAGGTTGAGGCACATGGATAAAAACGATCCCTTCGGTTTTGATATGTCAGTCACGTCATCAAAAAAGAACAAACGTGGTGGCAGACGCGGCATGTCCGGGGCATTTGAGACCTCTAAACGGGTCTGCGAACATGACGGATGTCAGGAAGCGGGCCAATATCGCGCGCCCCGTTCGCCTGATCATTTGGACGAGTATAAATGGTTTTGTAAGGACCACGTGCGCGAATACAATTTGAAATGGAATTTTTTCACCAACGCCACACCGGAAGAAATGGACGAGCAAATCAAAGCGTCCCAAACCGGCGAACGTCCGACCAAGCCGTTTGGCAAAAAATCGGTCGAACAGAGGGCGTGGGAACGTCTTGGTATTGATGATGCTCATGAGGTGCTGGGCGAAAACGCGACGCAGAACCCGGGCAAATCGGACCCGGCGGCCTCGACGCGCAAACTGCCGCCGGTGGAGCGGCAGGCGATTGATATTTTGGAGGCCAAGGACCATTGGACCAAGGCCGAAATCAAGAAACAATATCGCGCTTTGATCAAAGTGCTGCACCCGGACGTGAACGGCGGCGATCGCTCGCAAGAGGAGCAGTTGCAACAGGTCGTCTGGGCCTGGGATCAGCTCAAAGAGAGCCGTTGGTTTAAGTAAACTATAGGGTCCAGACTGGGTCAAAACAGCCTCAAAATAGAAAAAGCCGCCTCACATGGGGCGGCTTTTTTGACGGCGTAAGGCGTGGTTTTAATGCGCCGCGCCCGCTTTTTTGCCCGTCACCAAACGGATCAAAGGGTTGATGATCCGGGCCACAATGGGGATAAGGATCAGGCCATAGATCAGCCCAAGGATGCCATCGAAAAACGCCGTCACGACCCAAGCGATAAAGCCGGATGCCCCGACAAAGGCATGCGCGGCGAGTTCGGCGATGTGGTGGATGTCCTCATAGGGATGCGGCTGGCCCAATTCGGACAGGCCATGGATCACGATGGACCCGCCGACCCAAATCATCGCGGCGGTGCCGACAATCATCAAAAGGGTCATCAGGATCGGCATGAATTTCACGATCCCGCGCCCCAAAGCCCGCGTCACGGACAGCCGCCCAACCCGTGCCAACCACAGGCCGACATCATCGGCTTTGACGATCAAAGCGACGCTGCCATAAACCACCACGGTGATGATCACCCCTGCAAGCCCCAAGGTGAAGGCGCGAAAGACGAGACTTGCAGAGGGATCAAGGGCCGCCAAAATGATGGTCATGATCTCGGCGGAAAGGATGAAATCGGTCTTGACCGCGCCCGCCACTTTGGTGGCTTCGAGATGGGCCGGATCGCCTTGCTCGGCAGGTTGGCCATCGGCATGAGGCGCATGGGGTTTGAACAGGTGATAGACCTTTTCCGCCCCCTCAAAACACAAATACGACCCGCCGAGCATCAACAAAGGCGTGACCATCCATGGCGCGAAGGCTGACAAGAGCAACGCCAGAGGCAAAAGGATCAGCAATTTGTTGCGGATCGAGCCAAGGGCGATTTTGCCGACGATCGGCAATTCACGCGCGGCGGCGAAGCATGGACGTATTTCGGCGTCACGGCGGCGTCATCAATCACCGCGCCCGCCGCCTTGGCCGAGGCTTTCGCCGCTTGGCCCGCCACATCATCGACCGAGGCCGCCGCCACTTTGGCGATGCCCGCCACGTCGTCTAATAGTGCCAAAAGGCCGCTCATACCTGTGTCCCCGCTTCAATCTTACATTTGAGGCTATGTAGTCATGAATGCGCTCACAGGCAAACCCACCCGCAAACCCAAGTGCAAAAAAGCGGGACGCCCCAAAGGACGCCCCACCCGCATGATCCCCGAAGGGAGACCTCATTCAAAGTGCCGCGCTTACATCGCCGGCAAAAGCACCTTGTCGATCACATGGATCACACCGTTCGATTGATCAACGTCAGCGATGGTCACAGTGGCCGCGTTGCCCTGTTCGTCTTCGATCATCACCATACCGTCTTTGACCATGGCTTTGAGCGTACAGCCGCCCACGGTCGGCACATCATGCACGCCACCGTCATCTTCGATCATGCCCACAAGGGCTTCGGACATCAC
Organism: Roseobacter sp. TSBP12; assembly: GCF_009129705.1. Lineage (NCBI taxonomy): Bacteria > Pseudomonadati > Pseudomonadota > Alphaproteobacteria > Rhodobacterales > Roseobacteraceae > Roseobacter > Roseobacter sp. TSBP12. Next base: position 73,140 of record NZ_PYIB01000072.1, on the reverse strand, counting down.
ATCAGCGGCAACCACATGGCAGGTCAGAATTTTGGTCAACTGATCTTTGTTTTCCGGCATCAAAAGCGTTTCAACCGTGCCCTCGGGCAAAGCGGCAAACGCGTCATTGGTCGGGGCGAACACGGTGAACGGACCTTCGCCAGCGAGCACATCCACGAGACCTGCGGCCTGGACAGCGGCGACCAGAGTGGTGTGATCGGCGGAGTTCACAGCGTTTTCCACGATGTTTTTCTCGGGGAACATCTCAGCGCCGCCGACCATCGGGTTTTTCATGCCATGGTCGTCCGCAAAGGCGGTGGTGGCGAGAAGAGCGGCAGTGGCAGCGGCAAAAATTGTGCGTTTCATCATAAGTCTCCCTTAAGAACACGCCCCGACCCAGTGTCGAGGTTATAAGGGGTACGGGGCGGATCACCGCATGGATCACCACGCGCCCTTCACGTTCAGTCACACAGGCGTGAGGTGTTTTTGTGCGCCACCTGGCATTCTGAGCGCTGGCCCACGCCCCCGCGACGCCTCGCCCCTTGCACCTGACGCGCCGATAGGGCACGAAGTCACCTAAAGCGTTTTGCCAAAGCCCTGCGAGACCGGTGTGCGGCGGAACAGTTAAGTGAACACATAAGAAAACGGGCCGAACCATGGACGCGAACGCAAAACCGACCGAAACCATTTCTGTACGCGATGTCTTTGGCATTGATACTGACATGACCGTAAAAGGCTTTGCCGAGCGCCTCGACCGCGTGCCGGACGAAGACCCGACCTATAAATTTGACCCGGATACGACGCTGGCGATTCTTGCGGGCTTTGCCCACAACCGCCGCGTGATGATCCAAGGCTACCACGGCACCGGCAAATCGACCCATATCGAACAGGTCGCCGCCCGGCTCAACTGGCCTTCAGTGCGCGTCAACTTGGATAGCCACATCAGCCGGATTGACCTGATCGGCAAAGACGCGATCAAACTGCGCGACGGCAAACAGGTGACCGAATTCCAAGAGGGCATTCTGCCCTGGGCCCTGCGCAACCCCTGCGCCATCGTGTTTGACGAATATGATGCGGGCCGCGCCGATGTGATGTTTGTGATCCAACGGGTGTTGGAAGCCGATGGGAAGCTGACGTTGATGGACCAAAACGAGGTGATCACCCCGCATCCGTCCTTCCGCCTCTTTGCCACCGCCAACACGGTTGGCCTTGGCGACACCACCGGGCTGTACCACGGCACGCAACAGATCAACCAAGCGCAGATGGACCGTTGGTCTTTGGTGGCGACGTTGAATTATCTCAGCCATGACGCCGAAGCGAATATCGTTTTGGCCAAATGCCCGCATTACAACACCGAAAAAGGCCGCCGCGACATTTCGCAGATGGTGACCGTGGCCGATCTGACCCGCACCGCGTTCATGAATGGCGACCTCTCGACCGTGATGTCGCCGCGCACCGTGATCACCTGGGCGCAGAACGCCGAGATTTTCCGCAACATCGGCTATGCGTTCCGCCTCACCTTCCTCAACAAATGCGATGAGTTGGAACGTCAGACCGTGGCGGAATTCTACCAGCGCTGTTTTGACGAAGAATTGCCGGAATCGGCGGCCTCTGTCGCAAGCTGATAGCGCGTCTTTTAAAACATGAGACTGAAACGGGCCCCTCCTGGGGTCCGTTTTCTTTTGTCCGTATGGAGGTCTTGTATGGGGGCTCTTGTCCTGTGCCGATATCTCGCTTACACAAGATAGTTACGTTATAACGTAACGATTCCAATTCGAGTTTAACGACACAAAGAAAGAGAGTCCCACGAATGCACCGCATGAGTTCGAATACGATCACCGCACTGGCCGCCTCCATTCTGTTGATCTTCGCCACACCAACTATGGCACATGATGCCAAATCCCACGATGCAAGCCCGGAACACGCCCACACCCATGACGTGGATCAAGACATCTACAACGGCTATTTTGAGGACTCTCAAATCAAAGATCGCCCGCTGTCCGATTGGGCCGGGGCATGGCAATCGGTCTACCCTTACTTGCAGGACGGAACGCTTGACCCTGTGATGCAACACAAGGCCGAACAGGGCGACAAAACCGCCGACGCCTATCGCAGCTATTATGACACAGGGTACAAAACCGATGTGGACCATATCGACATAGACGGCAACACGGTGCGCTTTGTCCGTGATGGGAAACCCCTTTCGGCCCAGTATGAAAGCGATGGCCACGAAGTCCTCACCTACGCCAAGGGAAACCGGGGCGTGCGCTACATCTTTGAGAAAACTGACGGGGATGCGGCAGCCCCAGCGTATATTCAGTTTAGCGATCACCGAATTTCTCCCGCAAGCGCCGATCACTACCACCTCTATTGGGGCAATGACCGTGCGGCCCTCCTCAAAGAAGTGACCAACTGGCCGACATATTACCCGGCCTCAATGGATGGCGACGCGATCGTCCATGAAATGCTCGCGCACTAATGGCAGCCCCATGACATAAAGCCCTCTGGCCCACATCGCGCGCATCGCGGTGTGGGCGTTCAGAGACCGGCCTTGACACAAACCAGATCACCTCATCAAACGTATATACGTCCGATAGACAAAAATGGCTTGTCACGACTCGCCTGTCGCGCTTACGTTATTGTAACGTTTTTGCGACAAAGTGAGGCTATGACACAGAGAGTCCACAGAGTTATCCACAGGCAAGCCCGCACATCCCTTGCCACCATGAGCGCCCTTTTGAGCGCGCTCAGCCTCTGTGTTGCGGCCCCGGTTCAGGCCCTGCCTGCCACCTCCTCCCCCCTCGCCCGCGATTTCGCCTATTGTGCCGGACGGCTGTCCGCCGAGGCGCAACACCGCGAAGACCAAAGCCTCAATGAGCTTAAACACGCCATGCAGGAACTTTTGGCCGCCGTGATCGCCCCCGAAGAGGCCGAGGCCTACGAAGAATTGCGCTTGGCCGGTCATGTGGCGCAAAGCGAACTTTTGGCGCTGTCGCGGTTTTCCTTTGACCAAGGCGAGGCGGACCGCGCCAGACAACTTGCCCAAGACAGCATTCGCCACTGCCGCGCCATGCTTTTGGGCGCATGATCCAAGACTGAATCCGGGCATGAAAAAGGCCCGCAACACGCGAGCCTTTCCCAAACATTTCAAAACCTTGGATTAACGCGCCGCTTTGGTCGCCTTGGTCCACCAGGCCAAATCGCCCAGCATGGCGGTGACGGATGGCAGGATGTTGGCTTCGATCTCCGACATTTCGGCATTGGCGCCCAGAGGTGAGACTTTGAAAAAATCCGAACCGGAAATATAAACGGCGGCGCGCACCGGCACCATCGACAGGTTGATCGTCACGGCGCGCAAATGTTCGACCGCACGGGCCGCACCGACCGAGCCATAGCCAAAGACGGCGGCGGGTTTGCGCACCCATTCCTTGCCAGCTTGATCCAACGCGTTTTTCAACGAAGCCGGGATCGAGGAGTTGTATTCCGGGGTGACGAAAATATAGCCATCAAATTCGGCCATTTTTTCCTGCCAGGTCACGGCTTTTGCGTCCGCGGACGGCATCCACAGGTTAGAGGCCATTTCGTTGAACATCGGCAACGCATAGTCTTTCAGATCGACCAGTTCGAAGTCGAGATCGGTGCTGATCTCTTTGGCTTTTTCCAAAAGCCAGTTTGCCGGTTTATCGGCAAAACGGGCATCGCGGGTGGAACCAATGATGATGGCGATTTTCGGATTAGACTGCGGGGTGGTCATGGGGAACTCCTGTTCTGAGCGCGGGGGATAAGGGGGAGGAAAGGTCCGCGGCTTTGAGGCCTACATAAATTCGCACCCACAACGACTTCAATCCAAATATATGTGCGCCATCGCGCAATTCCTGTGCAAACACATATGCCCCCTGTGTCGCATGTCTTTCTCTTGCCCGACCTGCGCGCGCATGATTTAACGAGCGCATGAACAAGCCCTCTGATAACCCTGCCGATCCGTTCAAAAAGGCGCTGGCCGAAGCCACAAAAGTGCTCGCCAACGATGCGGAGCTGACGATCACCTATTCGATGGATCCCTCGGGTCTGTCGGGCGATACCGTGCGCCTACCGCAAGTGTCGCGGCGGATGACCAAAGACGAAGTGTTGATCGCGCGCGGCACCGCCGATGCGCTGGCTCTGCGTCACAAATTTCACGACCAACCGACGTTCCAACGCTACGCGCCACAGGGTCAGATGGCGTTTGAGATTTACGACGCCCTGGAAACCGCGCGCTGTGAGGCGGCGGGAGCGCGGCACATGCCCGGCACGGCCAAAAACATCAACGCCAAAATCGGCAATGAGGCAATGCGCCGTGGCTATGATGGCATCACCAAACGTGAAGACGCGCCTTTGGCACAGGCCATGGGCTATTACCTGCGCGAATTGTCCACCGGGCGTGAACTGCCAAAAGGCGCAGACACGGTTTTGAATCTGTGGCGCGATTTCATTGAGGGTCAGACTCAGGGCACCTTCGAGGATATTGGCGATCTGTTGGAAGATCAGCGTGGCTTTGCCCGTCTGGCGCGGCGCGTGATCGAAGAACTGGGATACGGCGACCAATTGGGCGACGACCCGGATACGACCGATCCCGAAGACGATCAATCCGCCGAAACCGACGAGCAAGAAGAAGAGGCCGAGTCCACCGGCGAAGAGCAGGACAGCTCGGACGAGGAAGAGGCCAGCCCCGAGAGCGCGCAGGACGAACAGCAGGACATGCAAGAGGCCTCGATGTCCTCGGATGACATGGCCGAAGATGAGTTTTCGGATGAGGTCGAGCTGCCGCAAGATGAGGCCGAGATCGAACCACCGCAACCCGCGCCCTATTCCGACGCCGATCCGAATTACCAAGTGTTTTCCACCGCCAACGATGAAGAGATCGCCGCCGAAGATTTGGCCGAACCGGCTGAATTGGAACGCCTGCGCGCCTATTTGGATCAACAGTTGGAACCGCTCAAAGGGGCTGTGTCGCGCCTGGCCAACAAGCTGCAACGCCGCCTTCAGGCGCAACAAAACCGCTCATGGGAATTTGACCGCGAGGAGGGGATTTTGGACGCTGGCCGCTTGGCCCGTGTGATCGCCAACCCCACCACGCCCCTGTCCTTCAAGGTTGAAAAAGACACCGAGTTCCGCGACACGGTGGTGACGCTCCTGCTCGACAACTCCGGCTCGATGCGCGGTCGTCCGATCTCGATCGCGGCGATCTGTGCCGATGTCTTGGCCCGCACGCTGGAGCGTTGCAACGTCAAGGTTGAGGTGCTGGGCTTTACCACCCGCGCGTGGAAGGGCGGATTGGCGCGCGAAGCGTGGCTGGCCGCTGGGCGTCCGGCGCAACCCGGCCGTTTGAACGATCTGCGCCACATCATCTACAAATCCGCCGACGCACCAATGCGCCGGACGCGGGCCAATTTGGGCCTGATGATGAAAGAGGGCCTGTTGAAAGAAAACATCGACGGCGAGGCGCTTGAATGGGCGCATCGGCGGATGATGGGACGGCCTGAAGCGCGTAAAATCCTCATGGTGATCTCGGATGGGGCACCGGTGGATGACAGCACGCTCTCGGTCAACCCGGCCAATTACCTTGAAAAACACCTGCGCGATGTGATCGGCATGATCGAGAAACGCAAACAGGTTGAGCTTTTGGCCATCGGCATCGGCCATGACGTCACGCGCTATTATGATCGCGCCGTGACCATCACCGATGTCGAACAATTGGCGGGCGCGATGACCGAACAACTGGCTTCTCTGTTTGACAGCGACCCGCGCGCCCGCGCACGGGTGATGGGCATCCGCCGCGCGTCCTAAGACCTGCGGCGCCGATCTGCGCGCACCAAATGATTATTTTAAATAGAAAAGGCACATGGCACCATGTTCCAGAGCTTTGACGTGACCTCTCGCCCTGACCAAGCCGCCCCGCGCGTCACCGCCCTGCGCGCCGCAATGGTGGACGCCGGATTGGACGCCTTTATCGTGCCGCGTGGCGACGCCCATCAGGGCGAATATGTTGCGCCCTGTGATGAACGTTTGGCGTGGTTGACCGGGTTCACCGGGTCGGCGGGCTTTGCCGTGATCCTGCGTGACCGCGCGGTGATGTTCACCGATGGCCGCTACACGGTTCAGGTGCGCGCTCAATGCGATCCGGCAGTGTTTGATTTCGTCGCCTGGCCGCAGACCAGCCTTGGCGCATGGTTGAAAGAGACGGATGCGGAAAAGATCGGTTTTGACCCTTGGCTGCACACGATCCGCGAGATCGACGGGCTGCGCCGCACGCTCTCCGACACGCCAAAAGAGATGGTGGCGACGGTCAATCTTGTCGACAAAATCTGGCCCGACCGGCCAGAACGTGGGATGTCACCCGTGAGTGTACACCCCTTTGAACTGGCCGGCAAAACCTCCGAGGAAAAGTTTACTGAGATTGGTGCGGCCGTGAAAAAGGCCGGGGCTGAGGTGGTGGTGCTCACCCTGCCTGACAGCCTGTGTTGGCTGTTGAACATCCGCGGCACGGATATTGCGCATAATCCGGTGGTGCAGGCCTTTGGAATTTTGACCACTACAGGCGACACGGGCGGTAAGCTGACCCTGTTTGACGCCGCGGAAAAATACGCCCATCTCGGCCCCGACCCACGCATCACGATCGAGCCACGCGAGGGTTTCGCCGCCGCGCTTGGGGCGCTGCAAGGTCCGGTGTTGGTCGATCCCGGCACAGCCCCCCATGCGGTCAAAACCATGATGTCGGAGGCGGAGATCATCGAGGGCGATGACCCCTGTATCCTGCCGAAAGCCTGCAAAACCGAGGCGGAAATCAAGGGGATGCGCGAGGCGCATCTGCGCGATGGCGCGGCGATGGTGGAGTTTCTGTGCTGGCTCTCCGAGCAAATGCCCGAAGACCTGACCGAGATCGAAGTGGTCAAACAGCTTGAGGCCTGTCGCGCCGCCACCAACCAACTCAAAGAGATTTCTTTTGATACGATTTGTGGTGCCGGGCCGAATGGCGCGATTGTCCATTACCGTGTGACCGAAGACACCAACCGCGCGCTCAAACGCGGTGAATTGTTGCTGGTGGACAGTGGCGGCCAGTACCAAGACGGCACCACCGACATCACCCGCACCGTCGCGCTTGGCGATGTGGCGGGCGAAGAGCGGGTGAGTTTTACTGCGGTGCTTCAGGGCATGATCGCGATCTCAACCGCGCGCTTTCCGCGCGATGTGTCGGGCGGGCATCTGGACGCTTTGGCGCGTGCGCCATTGTGGCGGATGGGGCGCGATTATGATCACGGCACCGGCCACGGCGTTGGCGCATTTCTGTCCGTCCACGAAGGCCCGCAACGCATTTCACGCAGCTCAACCTTGGCGCTGCGCGAGGGGATGATCCTCTCGAATGAACCCGGCTATTATCGCGAAGGCGCTTACGGCATCCGCATCGAAAACCTGATTGTGGTGCGCCCCGCCGCTGAAATTTCAGGCGCCGATGATCGCGACATGTTGGCGTTTGAGACCCTGACCTTTGTCCCGATTGATCGCTCGTTGATTCTGGTCGATGAATTGGCGCCATGGGAGCGCGATTGGCTCAATGACTATCACGCCGAGGTCTGGGACAAGATCGCGCCGCGTGTGTCAGAGACGGCCCGCGACTGGCTGCGACATGCGGTTGCACCCGTCTGACATATACCTGTCGCAAGAAGCCTGATAAGGTCTGCGAAAATCAACAGAGGGATACGAGACATGCCAGATCATATCAAGATCCGCACAGCCCCGGGGACCTATGTGGTTCGAGCGGGCGGTGCCGTTTTGGGCGAAACATCGCGGGCTTTGGAACTGAGCGAAGGGGACTATCCGCCGGTGATTTATTTCCCGCGTGAAGACCTTGCGATGGCGTTTTTGGACAAGACCGACACCGTCTCCGTCTGCCCGTTCAAAGGCGAGGCCACCTATTATGCGATCCACACGAAATCCGTGGTGATTGCCGATGCGGCATGGTCCTATGAGGACCCGAAACCGCTCGTCTCCGGCCTCAAAGACTATATCGCCTTTTATCCGCGAAAAGCCGCTGTCGAACAGCTTTAAGCCCCAATTTCATCACAAAAACCATTGTAGAAACGCAGGCTTTCGGGCCTGCGTTTTCGCTTTAACTGTGCTCTTCCGCCGCCGTGTCCGCGAGCTTTTTACTAAACACCCGAAGCGCATCGACCTGAAACAGCGCACCGTGAAGTTCGGGACCGCTTTCCTCATGCAGTGTGACGACCGGGACAAACACCAGATTATGCGCCTCAAACAAAGGCATCGCCTTTTCCAAAGTCATATTGGGAGACACATAAATCCCCTGCTGGATCAAATCCTTACAGGCCTCCTCCGAGGCCGCACGTGGCGCATCCGGGGCACGGTAACATTGGTGTACCCGCACCGTCGCCAAAAGATAGGCCTGTGGGCCCGCCGCCAAATGCACATCGCGCCGTTCCAACAGCGTGAGAAAAAACGAGCGATCCACCAACCGCGAAGCCAGGGCCGTGGACAGCGACACCGCCACCATCACTGCCAATCCGGTTTGCCAATCCCCGGTCAGTTCAAATACGATCAACGTGGTCGAAATCGGCGCGCCAAGCACTGCTGCCGCCACCGCCCCCATTCCCGCCAAAGCATAGAGCGTGGCGGTGCCCGACACATTCGGGAACACCGCCGTGGCGATCAGGCCAAAGGCCAGCCCGGTCAAAGCCCCGACCATCAAAGCGGGCGAAAACACGCCCCCGCCCATGCGTCCGGCCATGGTGATGGCGACAGCCACGACCTTGATCACCGCAAAGACGATGGCCTGCCAGATCAGTAATTGCCCGGTGAGCGCGTAAGATGTGGTCTCGTATCCGACCCCGATGATATGCGGAAAAAAGATCGCGATGGTGCCGAGCAATAACCCCGCCACCGCCGGGCGCAAAACCGGCGGCAGGTGCATCCGCTCTTGCGCCCATGAGCCAAAATCATCGGCCATGAAAATCGTCCGCATCATCACCACGGCGACCACACCACAAAGCAACCCAAGCAACAAAAACGCCGGGAGTTCGACGTAAAAGGTCAGCGCCCCTTCGGCAGCCAAGGTAAATTCGGTGACACCGCCAAACTCCAAACGGTTGATCACCGTGCCCGCAGCCGAGGCGATGACAATCGGCGCAAAGGCATGGACCGCGAAATGGCGCAAGACGACTTCAAGCGCAAACAAGGCCCCGGCAATCGGCGCGTTGAAAGACGCCGACACGGCGGCGGCGACAGCACAGCCCAACAGGTCGCGCCCGGTGATGCCGTCGGCATGCAATCGGTTGGACACCCAGCTTGAAATCACCCCCGCCAAGTGGACCACGGGGCCCTCGCGTCCCGACGATCCGCCCGTGGACAGCGTGATCAGCGAGGCGGCGGCCGAGGCCAGACCTGCGCGTTTTTCCACACGACCCTCATTCAAGGCCGCACCTTCGATCACATCCGCCACCGAGCGCACCCGCCCGTCCGGCGTGAACCAGTTGAGGATCACCCCAACCACCAGCCCGCCACAGACCGGCAGGGCCAAAACCCAATACCACGGCAGGCCTCCGGCAAAACTATGCAGGTGGCGCAGATCATCCGTGCCGTAGAAAAAGCCTTGTAACAGGTTGATCCCTTTGCGGAAAAGCAAAGCGGCAAAGCCGGAGGCCACACCGATGCACAGCGCGATGAACCAAAATTGGATTTGGCTTGGGCCGCGCCTGCGGATCAGGGCCACGGTCTCGGCAAGTCCCTCCCGGATCTCAGAGATAGCGCGTTTTGGGTATGAAATTTTATCGTCAGACATGCCCGACGCTGCCCCCTGCCCTCAATTATCGGCGTGTTTTGCGCCCAATCGCCTTTGATCGGCGGATTTTGTCCTCTGTCAGGCGGGTCCTGCGCTTTCACTGCCCCGCCGCATCCTCTAAGGTCGATCAGCCGCAACAGACAGCGATTCCGATATGATCTCAGATACTCTCTTCACCGAGCTTTCCTCCGTTCTAGAGGGTCGCCTCACCCGTTCCAAGTCCGATTTGGATCAACATGGCCAGTCCGAGACGTGGTTTCCGCTGACCCCGCCCGAGGCTGTGGCCTATCCCGAAACCACCGAAGAGGTCGCGGCCCTGATGAAACTGTGCCACGCCCATGACATCCCTGTCACGGGCTTTGGTGCGGGCACCTCGCTTGAGGGGCAAACTTTGGCGATCCACGGCGGGATTGTGGTGGATTTTTCCCGGATGAACCGGGTGTTGCGGATCAATGACGCCGATATGGATGTGGTGGTGCAACCGGGCGTGACACGCGAGGCGCTCAATGTCGAATTGCGCACCACCGGGTTGATGTTCCCGGTCGATCCGGGCGCGAATGCCTCGCTGGGCGGTATGGCGATGACGCGGGCGTCGGGCACCACGGCGGTGAAATACGGCACCATGCGCGACAATGTCATCGGGCTTGAGGTCGTTTTGGCCGATGGCACGATTGTGCGCACCGGATCGCGGGCGCGTAAATCGGCAGCGGGCTATGATTTGACCGCTTTGATGGTCGGGTCCGAGGGCACTTTGGGCCTGATCACCGAACTCACCCTGCGGCTGCATGGCCAACCCGAAGCGGTGTCGGCGGCGGTCTGTGCCTTTGACGAGATGGGGCCTGCGGTCGAGGCGGTGATTGCGACGATCCAGATCGGCCTGCCGATGGCGCGGATCGAATTTCTGGATGCGGATTCCGTGAATGCCGTAAACCTCTATTCCGGCTCAGATTTTCCGCTCAAACCACATTTGTTCGTCGAATTCAACGGCTCGGAACAGGCGGTGTCTGAGCAGGTCGATCTGTTTGGCGAGATCGTCCATGATTTCGGCGGCTCAGATTTCAACTGGGCCACCAAACCCGAAGACCGCACCGCCCTTTGGACCATGCGCCACCACGCCTACTGGGCCTGTTTGGCGCTCAGAAAAGGTGCAAAAGCCGTGGTCACCGACATCTGTGTGCCAATCTCGAAACTGGCGCAGGCGGTGGAAGAAACGGCAGAAGACATCAAGGCCTCGCCCTTGGACGGTCCGATTTTGGGCCATGTCGGAGATGGCAATTTTCACGCCATTTTGCTGGTCGACCCTAATGACGAGGCCGAGATCAAAGAGGCCAAACGCTTGGCGCATCTGATGGCCGAACGGGCGCTGAAACTTGGCGGCACAATCACCGGCGAACATGGCATCGGCATGGGCAAAAAGAGCCTGATGATCGAGGAACACGGCGAGGCTTGGGCGATGATGGGCGCGATCAAAGCGGCGTTGGATCCCAAAAATATCCTCAATCCGGGCAAGATCGTCCCCTAAGAATGAGAGTATTTGCATCACGGTAAGGACAGGCGAGGCACGAGAGTCTCGTGCCTGTTGTCTTAGCCGATCAAAAGCGCGCGTGCGGCGTCACGCGCGGCTTCGGTGATGGTGTCGCCCGCCAACATCCGCGCCAATTCGTCAATCCGCTCCATGTCGTCCAAAGGCGTGACTTCGGAAAGCGTCATGCCACCTTCGACCCGTTTGGCCACGCGCCAATGATGCCCGCCCAAAGCGGCCACTTGTGGGCTGTGGGTGACGACCAGGACTTGCCCCTCTGAGGCCAGCGCTTTGAGCCGCCGTCCGACCGCATCCGCCGTCGCACCACCGACGCCACGGTCAATTTCATCAAAGATCATCGTAACACCGGATTGATCGCGGGTGAGGCAAACTTTGAGCGCCAAAAGAAAGCGCGACAATTCCCCGCCAGAGGCGATTTTACCGATCGGTCCGGCAGGCGCGCCGGGGTTGGTAGCGACCGTAAAGGCCACGGTATCACGGCCCTCCGCGCCGGGCTCGCCCGCTGTGATTTGAGTCGAAAACACCGCGCGTTCCATTTTCAGCGGGGCGAGTTCTTTGGCCATCATCGAGTCCAACTCGGCGGCGGCTTTGGTGCGAGCCTGTGTCAGGGTGTTCGCCGCCGCCTCATAGGTGGTTTCGGCCGTCTCTACCGCTTTGGCCAGTGCCACAAGATCGCCAGCGCCACTGTCGAGAGCGGTCAGTTTAAGCCGCAACGCATCGGCAAAGCCGCCGAGATCATCGGCCAAAACCGAATGCTTGCGGGCCAACCCCCGAATGGCGAACAACCGCTCTTCGACCTCTTCCAACTCATGCGGATTAAACCGCAGCGCATCGATACAGGATTCGACGCCGGACTGGGCATCGGCCAATTCATTGAGCGCGCGCCCCAAGGATTCAATCGCGCCCTCAAGCCGCCCTTCGGCCTTTTCCGCCGCCCCCTCAAGCCAACGCAGAGCATCCGCCAACATCCCCTCACCGCCATCATAGGACAGGGCTTGATGCGCCTTGGCGACATCAGCCGCGATCTTTTCAGAGGACTGCATCAGGCGACGTTGGGCGTCGAGTTTGGCCTCTTCGCCGGGCTCTGGATTGAGTTTGTCAAATTCGGCCACGGTATGACGCAGGAACTCTTCTTCGTCCTTGAGCGCGGCTTGCTCTTTGGTCGCTTTGGCCAAGGCTTTACGCGCCTCATAGAGCGTTTTCCAAGCCTGACGCGAGGCGGAAACCATGGACTCGAGCCCGCCGAAACTGTCCAACAGCGCGCGATGGCCGCGCGGGTTCAACAACCCGCGATCATCATGTTGGCCATGCAATTCGACCAAGACATCCGACAGGCGGCGCAACACATCGCCCGACACCCGGCGGTCATTGACCCATGCGGTTTTGCGCCCGTCGGCGGCATTGACCCGGCGCAGGATCAGCTCGCCATCCTCGGCCTCGATGTCCAGTTCTTTCAGCACATCCTCGGCGTCATGGCCGCGCGGTAAATCGAACACCGCCGTGACTTCGCCCTGCGCCGCCCCCGCGCGCACCAAATCGGCACGCCCGCGCCACCCCAGCACAAAGCCGAGACTGTCGAGCAGGATGGATTTGCCCGCGCCGGTTTCGCCGGTCAACACATTGAGACCCGGCTGAAACTCAAGTTCCAGCCGGTCAATGATCAACATGTCCCGGATGTCGAGACTTCTTAACATGAGATGGGCGCTCCGTCCCTCAGAGCCATTCGCCGCGGATCATCTGACGATACACCGCGCCGAGCCAGTTGTTCTCAAAGACTTTTGGTTCAAGCCCCTGCCCGGTCAGCAATTTGTAACTGTCCTGATACCATTCGGTCGATTGATAATTGTGACCCAAAATCGCCGCCGCGGTTTGTGCCTCTTCGACAAAACCAAGCGACAGGTAGGATTCGACCAACCGGTGCAACGCCTCTGGCGTGTGCCGGGTGGTTTGGAATTGCTCAACCACCACACGGAAGCGGTTGGCCGCCGCAGTGTAGTGTTTGTGTTTGAGGTAATAGCGCCCGATCTCCATCTCTTTGCCCGCAAGGTGGTCAAAGGCGAGGTCGAATTTCAGAATCGCAGAGCGCGCATATTCGCTGTCGGGATAACGTTCGATCACCACACGCAGCGCCTGAAGCGCCTGAAAGGTCAGGCCCTGATCGCGACCGATATCGTCGATCTGGTCATAATAGGACAGCGCCAGCAGGTATTGCGCATAGGCGGCGTCCTCGTCGGCGGGATAGAAATCAAGGAAACGTTGGGCGGACACGCGAGCATTCTCATAGTCGCGATCCCGGTGATAGGAAAAGGCCTGCATGATCAAAGCGCGTTTGGCCCAATCGGAATAGGGATAAAGGCGCTCGACCTCGCCAAAATAGAAGGCAGCGTCACCGAAATCCTTTTGGGTGATCTCATATTCTGCGCGTTTGTAGATCTCTTCCGCCGGGTAGCCTTCAAGATCGGTCGTGGGCGGATTGTCCCCACAGGCCACAAGAAAAGCCATGGAAAGTCCAAGCGTTACACCCAATCCGCGTTTGATACGTGCCGTCATGAAAGGTCCTACCTACACCAGTCATCAGCCCCTTAAACCGGGCCGTGACCTCACTCCTAACACAGAAAAATCCGGTGCAAAACGTCTTTACACCGGAAATAACGTCACGGTGTAGAGGCTTTTGTGTTTTTCCTCTATCGGGGGATTTTGAAATGCTCCGAACCTGTCCCTGAAGCGTGTGGTGTAGGCGCAATCTCGCTCAGATCACAGACATGCCGTCCAACGTAGGAAGGGCCTAAAACGCTTCGGAAAGGGTCAGGCGCAGAACGCCAGATCAGAGCGCGACACGCCCGCCCCTGGAAGACGCGCTGCGGTCGGCGCATCAACGGTGACATAGGCCCACGCACCGCGAGTCGCAAAGAGTTCGCGCAGCAACGCGTTGGTCATCGCGTGACCGGATTTTTCACCGACATAGCGCCCCAAAATTGGCGCACCCGCGAGGTACAAATCGCCCAAAGCATCCAGCATTTTGTGACGCACAGGTTCATCCGCTCGGCGCAAACCGCCGGGGCTCAACACGTCCTGACCATCAACGACAACGGCGTTTTCAAAGGTGCCGCCAAGCGCCAGACCGTTTTGCTGCATATGATCCACATCCGCCTTACGGCAAAAGGTGCGGCAATTCGACAGTTCACGCACAAAGGCGCCATTGGCCATGACCAACCGCTTGTCCTGCACGCCGATGGCTTCGTCCGCGAAATCAATGTGGAAATCAATTTCCAGGGTCTCTGCCGGCTCAAGACGCGCTTTGGCGGAGCCATTGGTGACCTCAACGGGTTTGAGAATTTTCAGCGCGCGGGTCGGACCCTCCTGGTTGACCAGACCCACAGCCAGCAAGCCATCCACAAAAGGAGCGGCAGAGCCATCAACGATCGGCACCTCAGGCCCATCGACAAAGACCGTGGCGTTGGAGATGCCACAACCCGCAAGCGCAGCCATGATATGTTCGATGGTCGAAACCTCTGCGCCATCTTCGTTGCGGATCAGGGTGCAGAGCTGCGAAGGGACGACATGGTCCCACCGCGCCGGAATGATCGCACCACGCGGATCAGAGGCGTCGGCGTGAATATCAGAGCGCACAAAGGTGATGCCGGTATTGGCCGGTGCAGGCACGACAACCATACACACAGGCGCACCGGAATGGAGACCCACCCCGTCGAACCGAACTTTTCTTGCTACCGTGGTCTGCACCAGAGGCCTCACATTCATTTTCCCACGCAGATGGCGTATCTCGCAGGTTATAGTCTTGCCGATCTCGCACTGCGCTCGGCGGGAAGTCCCTCACTTGGCTGCAGATACCGGCGCCTCACACCACCCCGGTGCTTGGTTTACATCCTCCTAACCAACAATGGGCCATGGCCTCAACTCAATCTTTGTAACGGATTGAAACATGAGCACCCCCTGAAAGGCAGATTTTCGCGCACATTCACGCCGCATCGCAGCAAGACACTGTTATAAAAAGAAAAAGGCCGCCAAAAGGCGACCTCTTACTTTCATGATTTTCTAAAAATGTGACCTGAATGATGCGCTTATCAGACGCGCGATCACAGATTTATGTCAGTTGGCCTGACGACGCAGGAAAGCCGGAATCTCGATCTTTTCCGCTTCGGGATTCGGATCCTGATCTTCATCATAGGCCTGATGGACCTGCGGGCGGACCTGCGGCTGCGCGCCAAACCGGGCTTGCGGCTGAGCCTGAGGTTGGGGGACCGGACGCGCCTCGGCTTCTGAACCATGTCCGGTCATGCGACCAATCAGGGAGTTGATGCCAAAGCGGCCGGCTTTGCCCGCGTTCGGATCAGCCTGCGGATGCGGGTCAGCCCGCATATCAGCGCGCGGTTGTTTGGCCACAGCGGCTTGCAACCGGGCCAGAGCTTCGGGGGACGGCGTGCCCGCAGAGGGGGCGCGCGGCGCGACAAACGCATCGGCTTCGGGTTCATACATTGCCGGTTGCGGCGCGGGTTGCGGGCGCGGCTGATAGGCCGGAGCCGGAACATCGTCTTCCATGGCACGGAAATCGGCCTGACGCTGCTCATAGCGGGCGTCATGTTGCGGCTCAGCGCGCGCGTTCACTTGCGGGTCGAACACGTCGAGCGTCGGCTGGGCCGGTTCGTCCATGGGCGCAACCTGTGCGGCGACAGGTGCCGCAGGAGCCTGTTCGATTTTCTCTTCAACCTCTGCCGGGGCGGCCAGCGGTTCGGCCAGGCGACGACGTGCCACCGGCATTTCGCCATAAGATTGATTGGCGTCGATGCCCGTTGCCACAACGGACACGCGCATCATGCCTTCGAGAGTGGAATCCATGGTCGAACCAACGATAATATTGGCCTCCGGGTCCACCTCTTCGCGGATGCGGTTGGCGGCTTCGTCCAATTCGAACAGGGTCAAATCGTGACCGCCGGTGATGTTGATCAACACGCCTTTTGCACCGCGCAGGGAAATCTCGTCCAACAACGGGTTGGCAATGGCTTTTTCTGCGGCTTCGATGGCGCGGTTCTCGCCGGACGCTTCGCCCGTGCCCATCATCGCCTTGCCCATCTCGTCCATCACCGCGCGCACGTCGGCGAAGTCGAGGTTGATCAGGCCCGGACGGACCATCAGGTCAGTCACGCCTTTGACGCCCTGATACAGCACGTCATCTGCCATCGAGAAGGCTTCGGTAAAGGTGGTTTTTTCATTGGCCAGACGGAACAGGTTCTGGTTCGGGATGATGATCAACGTGTCGACCATCTTTTGCAGCGCTTCAACGCCCTCTTCGGCCTGACGCATGCGTTTTGCGCCTTCGAATTGGAACGGTTTGGTCACAACGCCCACGGTCAATACACCGAGTTCGCGCGCCGCTTGGGCGATGATCGGAGCGGCCCCTGTGCCCGTGCCCCCGCCCATGCCGGCGGTGATAAAGCACATATGCGCGCCTGCGAGGTGATCGACGATTTGCTCGATGCTTTCCTCGGCCGCGGCAGCCCCAACGGAGGGACGAGCACCTGCGCCCAAGCCCTCGGTGACCTTCACCCCCATCTGGATGCGGGCCGCGGCCTTGGCGTGTTGCAAAGCTTGCGCGTCGGTGTTCGCAACGACGAAATCGACCCCCTCAAGCTCTTTTTCGATCATGTTGTTGACCGCGTTGCCGCCGGCCCCGCCCACACCAAACACTGTGATTTTCGGTTTCAACTCGTCCCGATCGGGCATCGTCAGATTCAAAGCCATGATCTACCGCCTGCTTTCCTATGCGAGCGCGCGTGCTTCTGCCCGTGCTGCCCGTATAACTGTCCCCGCCCCTGAATCGGGGCAAAATTTACCTGTTCACGTTGAATCTTAGGGGGTTTATGACGGTTCGTCATCCCAAAAACATGATTTCGCCACAAAATATAGGGTTCACCCCGCCAAACTCGGCGGGATTTTGCGCAAAACCCCAGATTTAGGGGCAAATGGGACGATCATACCTATGGAACGGACCAAATCCGCTCCAGACCTCTCGAAAAGAGGCGATCTTGCGCGCGTCGCGCTATCGTGTCGGGGCACTGCTCGGTGCCACTTTTGCCGTGTCTTGCCTTATCCGCGCCGGTTTCATGGCGTCGTTGACGTCAAAGGGTCTCGTTTCTACCTCTCGGCGGACGTTGACTCGCCCGCTCTGCTTTTCAATTAGCATAGCCCCGTAGGCGCTGCAATCCGTTTACCAATTGTCTTTGAACCACCGCATCGCCCGCTTGAGCGAGCGTGCCGGATAGCGTTCGGTCGGGATCTCGAAATCCCACCATTCGTCTTGCGGATTGGCCGCAAACAGACACAGACCAACAGCCGAGGCAAAGGCCGCCCCGGTCGCCGCCTGCGGCAGGCCTTGGACGCGCAAAGGCCGCCCGATGCGCACCTGTTGGCCCAAAATTTTCGGCGCCAACGTATCCAGCCCCGGAATTTGCGAGGCCCCGCCCGTCAACACGATCTGTTGGCTCGGCAGATGTTCAAAACCTGCGGCGTCCAGACACTCGCGCACACCTTCCAGAATTTCTTCGACACGCGGACGGATGATCCCGATCACTTCAGAGCGGCTCACGGTGCGACGATCGCGCTCCCAATCACCACTGTCGCCCCCGACTTCGATCATCTCGCGGTCGTCCATCCCGGTGGCCACGACGCCGCCGTAAAAGGTCTTGATCCGCTCCGCCGTTGCCGCCGGGATTTGCAATCCCATCGCGATGTCGGAGGTGACATGATCGCCGCCCATCCGCACGCTATCGGCGTAAATCATGTGTTTCTTCATGAAGATCGACACATCGGTTGAGCCGCCGCCCATATCGACACAGGCCGCACCCAGCTCTTGTTCGTCCTCAACCAGCGCCGAAATGCCCGACACATAAGCGCCAGAGGCCACACCCGCGACCTCAAGATCACAGCGCTTGATGCAATACAACAGGTTCTGGATCACCGCACCATCGACGGTGAGCATATGCATATCGACGGCAAGGTTTTGCCCGGCTTGACCGCGCGGATCAGACAGACCCGAGCGATGATCGAGCGCAAAGTTGACCGGCTGGGCATGCAGCACCTCACGATGAGGACCATAATCGGGCACCTCAGAGGCGGCCAAAACGCGCGCTACATCTTGTTCGGACACGATGTTTTGTTCGACTTCGACCTGACCGTCCAAGCCATAAGAGCGCGGCTGACCGCCGGAAAAACAGGCGATGACGTGATCGACGCGGGTCTGGGCCATCTTCTGCGCCGCCTGCACGGCGGTGCGAATGGCGCGCTCGGTCTCGGCCATGGCGTCAATCTCGCCAAAGCGTACCCCGCGCGAGCGCGTGGTCGCAGCCCCGATCACCCGAAACGACGATTGCCCGGCCAAAGCACCGACGCCCTCGCCGCCGACAAAACCGTCGCCATCAAAGCGCAACACGAGACAGGCGATTTTAGAGGTGCCAACATCCAAAATGGCAACGACCCCGCGTTGCAACGCGGCTTTGCGCATGTTCCGCATGGCCCGCTGGGCTGCATAAAGATCCGTCATCTGAACGACACTCCAAGTTCCACGCTCTGAAGCCTGCGCATCTCGTCTTGCGCCGCCTCAGTCAATTGTAACGTCGGCCGATTTGGCCGACGCATATCCACCGCTTTGACATCACGGCCCAAAAGGTCTTTGGCCTGATCCAATGCCATCACCTGCGCCATAGCGCCCAGGGGGTTCTCCTCCGGCAACATGATGACTTGATCGCGGTCCAACACCACATTCCAGCGCCGCTCGCCAACCCGCACCAGCCCGCGCAAACGTGGCATGATCGGCTTTGCCGCATTCAAAATCGCCAGCGCTTCGGCCACGTCACGTTCGGCACCAACGCCTGCAATCAACGGCAGATCAGGCCGATCCACCCGGTGCTCCAAAGCCGCAACCCGGTGGCCATCCACGTCGAGCATCTCAAGCCCATGCGGCCCGCGCCAGACCACGGCGGGGGTGCGTTCGGTGATGTCGATCTGTAAAATCCCGCCCGCACGCACCCGAAGACCCGCCTCGGCCACGGCATCCAGGCTTTCGATTTGCTCCAACATCCCCGGCAGGTCGAGATCAAAGGAAGAGAGCGGGAAATCCAGCGAGGTGATCTCACGAATATCCTCGGACAGCTCCCCCGATGCGCCATCAATAGCCATGAGTTTGACCATAAATTCCGGGCGGTTTTGGATGTCGCGCTTGACCTCGGCCACGGTGTCATTGAACGCCATGCGGTTGTCGGCATCGGCAAACCACAGCCCAACACAGCCTGCAATCGCCAAGACCGGGGCGATGCGGCGCATGAAAAACCGGAAAGACGGGGTCAGCCAAAGGCGGTTGAACCGATAAGCCGCGCGCGAAGGTGCGGGGTCGCGTGGACGGGCCGGAGCATGTGATGACGTGTCGCCCAGACGCGCGCGCAAAGCCCGCGCCACGGCTTCGGACACGCGCGCCGATCCGCCCATGGTCGGCGCTTTGGCAAACTCAACCGGGTCTATCGGTCGCATGAGGCGTCCTCCACCATCCAGGCCACAAACTGACCGAATGTCATACCGCATTTCTGCGCTTGCTCGGGCGACAGCGACGTCGGCGTCATCCCCGGCTGGGTGTTGGTTTCCAACAAGATCAGCCCGGCAAGGCCTCTGCTTTCGTCCCAGCGAAAATCGGTGCGCGACACACCACGGCAGCCCAAAGCGTTATGGGCGCGCAGCGCGTAGTCTTGACAGGCTTGGGTGATCTCGTCGGGGATTTCGGCCGGGCAGACATGGCGCGACCCACCCTCTTTGTATTTCGCGTCGTAATCGTACCAGCCATCGGTGAGAATATCGGTGACGCACAGCGCACGATCGCCCATCACCGAACAGGTCAACTCGCGTCCGGGCGCGAATTGTTCGACCATCACAACGGGCGGCATGTCGGCGGCGAGGCGTGGGGCATTTGCGCCCTCATGGACCAAGTAAACGCCCACGGAGGAGCCTTCGTTATAAGGCTTCACCACATAGGGTGGCGCCATCACATGACCGGCCTCAACCTCTTCGCAGCGCGCCAAAACGGATGCCACGATGGGGAGGCCCGCACGGGCGTAAATCTCTTTGGTTTTTTCTTTGTCCATGGCCAAAGCCGAGGCCAGAACGCCGGAGTGGGAATAGGGAATGCGCATCCATTCCAGAATGCCCTGGACACAGCCGTCTTCGCCATAGCGGCCATGCAGCGCGTTGAACACGACATCGGGCTGACAGGCTGTCAGTTGCGCGCAGAGGTCTTCGCCTGCGTCGATCTCGATAACGTCATATCCTTCACCCCGAAGTGCATTGGCGCATTCACGCCCGGAGACCAAAGACACCTCGCGCTCAGCCGAGGGTCCGCCTTTGAGTACCGCCACTTTCGGGGACTGCCTGCTCGACATGCCCACTTGTGCCTCAAATATCTGGAGCCTTATGGTGGCCCCTTTAGGTGTGAGATCTGTTGCGATCTCTTTTATAAACGAGCCCTATGTTTGGCCCTGTCTTTCAGAGGCATATGTGACCCCTGTCATGAAAGAGCCTGATTTTGCGGCTCTTTTCAACTCCCCGTTTGTGGGGAATGCTGTTTTACGCGTTTTGCTCTGTGGATGATTCGGATGCAAGCCCATCTTCGACAGGATCGCCTAAAAATTCACCAACGCGCTTGATTTCCCATTGTAACGCGAGACCGGCGTTTTGGAATACTTTTTTTCGCACCGTCTCTCCCAAAGTTTCAAGATCATGCGCGGTGGCCACACCGGTGTTGATCATGAAATTGGAATGTTTCTCGCTCATCTGCGCGCCGCCAATGGCAAATCCGCGCAGGCCTGCGTCATCAATCACTTTCCACGCCTTCAACTCATGGCTGTCATCCGCCTGCCCGGTCGAGGAAAATCCTGCCGGATTGCGAAAGGTTGAGCCGGCCGAGCGCTCTTTGACGGGCTGGCTCGCATCGCGCTTGGCCAATTGATCCGCCATGCGGGCCTCCAACATCTCTGGATCGGCAGCTTCGGCGTCAAACGTGGCCTCAACGATCACCCAGCCCTCGGGCAACTCGGTTTGACGGTACTGAAATTGCAAATCATTGGCCGTGAGTGTGACCAGTTCCCCTGCCCGCGTCACCGCCTTGGCAGAGACGAAATGATCCGCCACATAAGACCCGTAACAGCCTGCATTCATCCGCACGGCCCCGCCGATGGCCCCCGGAATGGTGCGCAGGAAGGTCAGGTCCAGCCCCGCCGCGGCGGCTTTACGTGCCACATGGGCATCAAGGGCGGCGACCCCGGCGGTGATGCGGGTGCCGTCGATGGCGATGTGATTAAAGCCACGTCCCATGCGGATCACCACAGCGCGGATGCCGCCATCGCGCACGATCAGGTTGGACCCCACCCCCATCGGAAACACCGCCACAGCGGGATCGAGAGCGGCCAAAAAACTTTGTAAATCCGCCAAATCCGCCGGTTGAAACAGCGCATCCGCTGGCCCGCCGACGCGCAACCATGTCAGATCGGCCAAAGCGCGCTGTTCGCTCAACGTGCCACGCACATCAGGATAGGTCATTCGGCAGGGCCTTTTGTCATCGCGCGTTTGATCCTCCGTTTCATTCCCCGGCCCAGATAAATCACCGGCCAGCGCAGGATCGACACCCCCGCCGCAAAGACGATGAGCCCGATCCACGGGCCGTTTTCATAGGTGACATAGCCCAAAAGGGGAACCCCAAGCACGATCAACCCACAGGCTGCGGGCCAATGGGCGCGTTTGGACGGAAACATGGCGATCACATTCGCCAAAATAGCCCAAACACAGGCCAATATGAGGGAAGTCGTCATCGTCATAGCCAAGCCACTTTCTGTCAGCTTTTCCGGAACCATCGCTGGGCGCGTTTCGCAAGAACGCTCAGCGGTTTTCGAAACAAAGACACGGCAGCAGCACATGCACACACAACAGGCCAAGGTCCGTAAACCCGACCTGTCCAAATCAACAGCACGGGGAGCACCAGCAGAAGCGCGAATCCCGGACCGATTTGGTGGCGCAAAGGTAACGGAGCAAGGGCCATGGTGGCAAGAGCCCAAAGGCACAGCGCCACGATCGGCGTCCATGGCACGACGCCAAACAGCACCAGCACCATCACACGGCCCCACCCAAAGCAAAGGCCACCAACGCCAAGAGCGCAAAGATCAACCCGACCCAAGGCACCCAAGGCGCGATGCAAAACGGCGCTTTGGGCGCGTGGCGTTTGAGCAAAATCAGGCTGGCATTGACCAAGGTGAAGACCAGCAACAGGATGGTCGAGGTCACCCCCGCCAAGTTTGATACCGGCAAAGCCAAAGCCGCGCCGATGACAAAACCGCCGATCAGCACCGTGGCCAAAACCGGGGTGCCAAAACGCGGATGGGCATGGTGAAAGATGGACAAAACACCGCCGCTTTTGCCAAGACCAAACATCACCCGCGCGGCCATCACGATCTGCGCCAAAACACCGTTGAGTGCTGCGATCACCGCAATGGCCGACAACAGCGCAATCGGCCCGCCCCCGGCCTCAAACACCAGCGCAAGCGGGCGTTCAGAGGCGGCAAGGTCTTCGATCGGAACTGCGCGCACAGCGATCACGGTGACCCCCGCGTAGAGCAATGTGGTGATGATCAGCGACGCGATGATGGCAATCGGCAAACTGCGCTCGGGGCGCTTGACCTCTTCGGCCATGTTGACGATGTCCTCAAAGCCGATAAAGGCAAAAAACGCCAGCGTCGCCGCCACGCTGATGCCCGGCACATAGGGCGCGGCGGGCATGGACCAGTCGGGTGACACCGGCGCGTGCCAGCCGGTCCAAACAACCAAGGCCAGCCCCGCCACTTCGATCACCGTAAAAACAGCCGCCAGAGCGAGGCTCTCCAACACGCCAATCACGGCAATGATCACAAGAAACGCCCCAAGACCGATGATCGCCCAGATCAACGGAATATCCACAAAGCTGGTCAGATAGCCCGCCCCACCGCGCAAGACGGCGGCGGCGGACACAGCGCCCCCCGCCACAATCGCCAACCCGACAATCCGCCCCAACCAGCGCGCGCGAAACCCGGCCTCAACATAGGCAGCTTCGCCCGCAGCCTCGGGGATGCGGGTGGACAATTCGGCATAAGAGAGAGCCGAGGGCGCCGCGATAAGCCCCGCCAGCAAAAACGCCAAGGGCGCGTAAAGCCCTGCCTCGGCGGCCACCGCGCCGACCAAAACATAGATGCCCGCCCCGACCATGACGCCCACGCCATAGGCCGTAAGCAATCCGGGTCCAATGCGCCGTTTGAGGGTCTCAGCCATTTTGGCCTCTTTCATGAAATGGGCATTGTTGCTGTCATAAGCCGCAAAATAGCGCTGACCGCGCCAGGGCACCGTGACATGGCCCCGTGACGCGGATCAAGACAGCGATCTTTGGCCTTTGATTTATGCTTTTTCGAGCCGCGCGGGCAAGCCATGTGCCCAGGTCGAAATCGTCCCTGCCCCAAGACAGACAACCATATCGCCGGGCCGCGCCTGTTCGCGCACCAGCCGTTCAAGATCCTCCTCGGAGGTCACAGCGCGGGCATGGCGGTGGCCGTGACGGATCAGGCCTGCGACCAAATCATCGCGGGACGCACCGGGGATCGGCTCCTCACCCGCGCCATACACTTCGGCGATACCGACCACATCGGCCTCGTTGAAACAGGTGCAGAAATCATCGAACAGCGAATGCAGACGCGAATAGCGGTGCGGCTGATGCACGGCGATGACGCGGCCCTCAGAAGCCTGGCGTGCGGCTTTGAGAACGGCGGCGATCTCGACCGGGTGATGGCCGTAATCGTCGATGATGGTCACGCCGTTGACTTCACCCACTTTGGTAAAGCGGCGATTGACCCCGGCAAAATGCGCCAGCGCCGCTTTGATCTCGGCGGCTTTCATGCCCAGATGCCGCGCCACGGCGACCGCAGACAGCGCGTTTGAGACGTTGTGATCGCCCGGCATTGGAAGAGTACAGCCCTCGATCACCATATCCTCAGCGGCCAGCACCACATCAAAATGCGCGACCCCTTTTTTATAGGTCAGATTGATCGCACGCACGTCGGCCTGGGCGTTGAACCCGTAGGTCACAACCCGGCGGTCGGTGATTTTACCGACCAACGCCTGCACTTCCGGGTGATCGGTGCAACACACGGCAAGGCCATAAAACGGGATGCCGGAGACAAAATCATAGAACCCTTGGCGCAGATTTTCGATCGTGCCCCAATGTTCCATGTGCTCCGGGTCAATATTGGTGACAATGGCGATGGTCGCAGGCAGGCGATTGAACGTCCCGTCCGATTCATCCGCCTCCACCACCATCCATTCACCAAGCCCGACGCGCGCATTCGAGCCATAGGCGTGGATGATCCCACCGTTGATCACGGTTGGGTCCAAACCGCCCGCGTCTAAAAGCGTCGCGACCATCGTGGTGGTCGTGGTTTTGCCATGGGTTCCGGCGATGGCGACGTTGGATTTGAGGCGCATCAATTCGGCCAACATCTCGGCGCGGCGCACCACGGGCAGGCCTTTGAGGCGGGCGGCGTCCAATTCCGGGTTGCCCGGTTTGATCGCGCTTGAAATCACCACGACCTCGGCATTGTCCAAATTCTCGGCCCGCTGGCCCTCGTAAATCACCGCACCGAGTTCTTTCAAACGGTCGGTGATTTTGCTGGCTTTGAGATCGGAGCCCTGCACCTGATAGCCATGGTTGAGCAAGACTTCGGCGATGCCCGACATGCCGATGCCGCCAATGCCGACAAAATGGATGGCGCCCATTTCAATGGGAAGTTTGGTGGCACTCGCGTTCATCTCGGTCCTCGTTTCGTCACTTGTCTTATTGTTATCGGATCAGGTCTTATTGCGGGTGGCTGGCGAGATGTTCGACCATATCGGCCAAATCATGCGCCGCCTGTGGTTTGGCCACGGACAGCGCCGCCTGCGCCATCATCAAGGCGCCCTCAGGATGGCCCAGAACCATTTCGATCTGTTCGCTCAATGTCTCCGCCGTCAACTGGCTTTCGGGAATCATGATTGCGGCATCCGCCTCGACCAGACCGCGCGCATTGGCCGATTGGTGATCTCCTGCTGCGGCGGCATAGGGGATCAGGATCGAAGGCCGCCCGATGATGGAAATATCCGCCACGGTCGAGGCTCCGGCCCGCGAAATCACCAATTGCGCCTCGCTCATCCGTTTCGGGATGTCGTCAAAAAATGGCCGCACATCGGCTTGGATGCCTTGGGTCTGATAAAATTCCACAACCCGGTCGAAATCCTCGGGGCGGGCCTGTTGGCTGATCCGTAAATTGGCCAACATTGCTTCGGGCAAAGCGGCAATCGCAGCGGGCACCACGTCTGAGAGGATGCGCGCGCCCTGAGAGCCGCCGATCACCAAAATCTCCATCGGATAATCACCCGGCGCAATATAGGGGGCGGCGTATTTGTCCAGCACGCTCGCGCGCACCGGATTGCCGACATGGACGCCTTGAACCCCTTCGGGCAGTTGGGTTGGCCATGTGCCACAGGCGACGCGGTCGACCCGTTTGGCAAAGACCTCGTTGACCCGGCCCAAAATGCCGTTTTGTTCGTGGATCATCCGCGGCAGTTTCATCAACGTCGCCGCCGCCACCGCCGGGATCGCCGGATAGCCGCCAAACCCGACCACAACGGCAGGTTTGTCGCGCAGGAATCTGGTCATGGCGGAGAACACCCCGCCGACAAGGCGCAGTGGCACCATCGCTTTGGCCAAAAGACCGCCGCGCGCAAAGGTGGCGGAGGGCACCGTGTCGATCTCAACGGCTTGCGGAAAAGCCCCGGTGTAGCGCGCACCACGTGCGTCGGTGGACAATTTGACCCGCCAACCGCGCGCCAGCATCACCTCGGAAAGGGCTTGGGCCGGGAACATATGGCCGCCAGTGCCACCGGCGGCAATGACGATAAGGGGAGCAGATTGGGTCATGGTCTCTCTCTTTTCAGCGACCGCGCCGGAGCAGGAGGTCCCCGATCTCGCCTTGCGGCCGGGTGCGGGTAAAAGCCAAAAGCGCGCCAAGTGCAATCCCAGAGGCGATCACAGATGAGCCACCATAGGACACAAACGGCAACGTCATGCCTTTGGCGGGCAAAAGCCGCACGGCCACGCCCATATTGATAAAGGCCTGAATGCCAAAGGCACAGGCCAGCCCGGTGCCCGCCAAGCGAATGAACGGATCGCGTTCGCGCAACAGCCGCCACAGCGAGCGCACGGTGATTGTGGCATAAAGCGCAATGATGATCAGCACGAGGATCAGACCGTATTCTTCGGCGGCCACGGCGATGATAAAATCGGTATGCGCATCGGGCAGCGACCATTTCACCGTCCCCTCGCCGACACCGACGCCAAAAAAACCGCCCTCGCGGATGGCGTTGGTG
This sequence comes from Roseobacter sp. TSBP12, assembly GCF_009129705.1. Lineage (NCBI taxonomy): Bacteria > Pseudomonadati > Pseudomonadota > Alphaproteobacteria > Rhodobacterales > Roseobacteraceae > Roseobacter > Roseobacter sp. TSBP12. Next base: position 46,315 of record NZ_PYIB01000072.1, on the reverse strand, counting down.
GCATAGCCGATCTGGGTGGTCGGGTCGATGGCAGGGTTCAGAAACCCGTCGATGCGCCGGGCAAAGTGTTCGGAATTGTTATAGGCAAACATGCCGCCTAACACGACGATCCCAGCAATGCCCGCAAGCAACAACATCGGCGCACCGGCGACGAAATACATCACGCCCCAAGCAAAGAGGATCAGCGCGGCCTGACCGAAATCGGGCTGCAACGCCAGTGCCACGACGATCACGGTCGCCAACATAAAGGAATAGAGCCGCCCCGGAGGACCACCGATGTCCTGAGCGGCAGCCATCAGCCATGCGGCGGTGATGACAAAGGCGGGTTTGAGAAACTCAGAGGGCTGCACCGACGCGAACCCAAAGGAAAACCACCGGGTCGCACCTTTGCCGAAATCCGTCCCAAAAATGGGCAACAACAACAGCGACACAAAGGCGGCGGCAAAACCCACCACGGCGAAACGACGCACGCGGGCCGGGTCCATCATGGTGATCAGGATCATCACCGCCAAGCCGATTGAGCCAAAGAACGCCTGACGCTGGACGTAATAGAACGAGGCGAAATTATTTTTTTGTGCCAAGGGCGGCGAGGCCGCAAGCCCAAGCAAAAGCCCAATGCCGAACAAGATGAAGACGCAAGACAGCGTCCATTTGTCGATTGTCCGCCACCAACGCGGAAGGACCGGCTCGCCAACCCGATCCGGGATGGAGCCATACACCATTTCTGTCATGGGACCGCCTACTGCCTCGTTTTTGCTCATCTGCCCGATTTTTCGGGTCTATCTGACCAATCTAGCGTGTTTTGACGCCCCGCGCTACTACAGATTGCGCGCTTTGGTGGCGCTGTGCGATCCTTCGCTGACGCCAGATGGCGCCTTGGCACATATCTCGGACTGCGAATTGATCCCGGTCATTGATCCGATGGCGGAACCGCTTCATGGTGGCGCTAACAGATTTTGCAGCGATAGAAGCGGAGACAAAATATGAAAATCGGCATCGTTGGCGCGGGCATGGTCGGATCTGCGGCAGGCTACGCCATTGCGTTGAAAGGCACCGCCAGCAAAATCGTCTTTGTCGATTACAACGCCGCCTTGGCCAAAGCCCAGGCCGAAGACATCGCCCATGCGGTGCCCTTTGCCTCCTCTACCGTGGTCATGGCGGGCGACTATGCCGACCTCAAGGGCGCAAAAGCGGTGATCTTGGCGGCAGGGGTCGGGCAAAAACCGGGTGAAAGCCGATTGCAACTTTTGGCCCGCAACGCCGAGGTGTTTCGGCAAATCATCGGCAAAGTCCTGGATGCCGCGCCCGACGCGGTGTTGTTGATCGCCACCAACCCGGTCGACATCATGACCCAGATCGCCACAGAGCTCTCCGGTCTGCCGCCCACCCGGGTGATCGGCTCGGGCACGATCCTGGACACGGCGCGGTTTCGGCATTTGATCGGTGAACATCTGGGCGTCTCGCCGCGCTCGGTCCACGCCTATGTGCTGGGCGAACATGGCGACAGCGAAGTGTTGTGTTGGTCGTCTGCACGCGCGGGCGCTTTGTCGGTCAAAGAGTTTTCCGCCCAAATGCGCGTGCCTCTCACCGAAGGCATCAAGGCCAAAATCGACGATGGCGTGCGCAACGCCGCCTATACGATCATCAATGGCAAAGGCGCGACATGGTACGGCATCGGGGCCGGGCTTGAGCGGCTGTTCCGCGCCGTGGCGCGCGATGAACAGACGGTTTTATCCGTGTCCATCGTGACGCCAAAGGTCGAAGGCGTGTCCAACGTCGCCCTCTCCCTCCCCCGCATCGTCGGCGCACAGGGCGTGGTTGCAGACCTGTTCCCAGAATTGGATGACGCCGAACACGAAGCCCTTGGGGCGTCGGCGCGATTGCTCAAAACCACATTGGATGCCTTGGAGTATTGAGAGGAATGCGCCGAAGGGTGATTTGGCGCCTTTTTACAAACAGCCAGCGCATCGGCCTGCACCAGTCACCGCAAAAGCAGGGCGACAGGTGCAGGGCGGTTCAACGCGCTTGGGCCAAGGCAACCGCATCGGGACCAGCCGGGAAGTGCAGGCGCCCCGTCTCGTCAATGGCCGCCTGCCACACGGCCTCGGCTACGTCGCTTTCCTTAGTGGTCAGAGCGGGTTTGGCGTAGGCCGCGAAGATCGGCTTGGCAAAATCGGCATAGGCCTCAGGGATCAGGTCAGCGATGTCGAGTTCGGTGTTCTGGGCAAACCGCGTGCTGGGCGCATATCCGGGCTCAACCAGCTTGGCACGAAGACCAAAGGCGGCAAGCTCGTGCGACAGGGATCCGGTAAACCCCTCGATGGCCTGTTTGCTGGCGGTATAGGCCGCCGCCAGAGGCATTGCCGCCAGCGTTGTGCTGGAGGTGACGTTCACGATCACACCCGACCGGCGCGCGCGCATTTGTGGGATCACCGCTTGGACCATGGCCATAGCACCAAGCGTATTGGTCTCGAACACCTTGCGCACATGGGACATCGGCGTGGCCTCAAAGGCACCGACAACCCCGATGCCCGCATTGTTGACCAAAACGTCGATCGGCCCTGCTACGGCAATGGCGGTGCGGATGCTGTCGGGATCGGTCACATCCAGTGCCAGTATGCGGATCCGCTCAGAGGTGGGAAGCACCCCGTCTCGTGGGGTGCGCATCGTCGCAATGACGCTCCAACCCTGGGCGTGAAAGTACCGCGCGGTTTCAAGCCCATAGCCAGATGAGCAGCCCGTGATGAGGACAGTCTTCATGTCAGTCTCCTATGTTTGATGTTGACGAGACCGATATAACCCGCAACATTTGGACGATCATTGGCCTTAAGTCCAAAAATAGTTTGCAATAGTCCACAATGTCCGATCCTCTCGAACAAATCATCCGACTGCTGCGCCCGCGGGCCGTCTTCTCGAAAGGGATCAGCGGCGCGGGGAATTGGGCCGTGCGCTATGCCGCCTTTGGCCATCCCGGCTTTTGCGCGATGACCCTTGGCAGTTGTCTGCTCGCAGTTGACGGAGAAACGACGGTTCTGTTGCAGGAGGGGGATTTCGTCCTGCTACCGGCGACACCGGCCTTCACCATGTCAAGCCTTGAAGTCGCGCCAGGGCGAAAGGTGGAGCCAGCCCGCATGTACACGCCCGGCGTGGAGCTGAGGCATGGGCAGCAAGACGGCCCATCTGACATGCGGCAATTCGGCGGCTATTTTACGTTTGAGTCGCCAGATTCTTCGTTGCTCGTGTCGCTTCTGCCGCGCGTGATCCATATTCGGGGCGTCCCGCGATTGACCCAATTGGTGCGACTGGTCGGCGAGGAGGCAGAACGAGACGATGTCGGCCGCGACATGATCCTGGAGCGATTGGTCGAGATTCTGTTGATCGAAGCGCTCCGGTCGGTATCGGGCAGTACCGCACAACCGGGCCTGTTGCGCGGCTTGGCAGATGACCGGGTGGTGACCGCTCTGCGCCTGATGCATGGCAATGTCGAGCGGAGCTGGACTGCAACTGAGCTTGCCCGCGAAGTCGGCATGTCACGTTCCGCCTTTTTCGAACGGTTTTCCAGGACGGTTGGCGTCACGCCGATGGACTATCTCTTGAGCTGGCGCATGGCCGTTGCCAAGTCGCTGTTGCGAGCGGGTAAGCTGACACTTGACGAGGTGGCAGGCCGGATTGGCTATGGCTCCGCCAGTACTTTCAGCACTGCGTTCAGCCGCCATGTCGGTCAACCGCCGGGCCGCTTCATGCGCAGCGCGTCTCTTTCGAACGACATAAGAACGGCCTCTGCGGTGTAACGGCCGACCGGCATCCTGTCCGTACAGCGGTCCTGCCCCATCTCCACAAGATGGCCCCTTCACGGCCTGAAACCACACCAAAAGCCGAAGGCGGGGCGACCCCGCCCCCGTCACATCAGCTTTTCTACCTCAGCGACAAAGGCGTCGCCACGTTTTTCAAAATTCGGGTATTGGTCAAATGAGGCCGCCGCAGGGGCCAGCAAAACCGTATCGCCCGGCTCCGCCTCGGCGCTCGCTTTGGCCACGGCCACCTCCATGGTTTCGCAAATCTCATAGGGCGTGTCGCCAATTTGCAGCGCGAAATCACGAGCCGAAAAGCCGATGAGATAGGCCTTGGCCACTGCGCCCAAATGCGGCTGCAGCGCCGATATGCCGCCATCTTTGCCCATCCCGCCTGCGATCCAGCGGATGCGGGGAAAGGCTTGCAACGCTTTGGCGGCGGCGTCGACATTGGTCGCCTTGCTGTCGTTCACATAGCGCACATTGTTCAACTCACCCACAAGCTGCGACCGGTGCGGCAGCCCCTTAAAGGACGCCAGCGCCGTTTCGATCACCTTAGGCGGCAGATTCAGCGCCCGCGCGGCGGCATAGGCACAACAGGCGTTTTGATGGTTATGCGCGCCGGGCAGACCCGACATCTCGCGCAGATCAATCGAGGCCGCCTGCCGCCCCTTGCGCCATTCAGACAAAAACCCTTTGCGCGCGAAAATATTCCACCCCGGTCCACCGAGTTTTTGCCCCGAAGACACACGGATCAGGCGGCTGTCCTCAAACCCTTCGACCAATTGATTGGCCAAATAACGGCCCTCATTCTCATCGACGCCAATCACCGCGCGGTCCGGCCCGCCCTCGGCAAACAACCGGCGTTTGGCGGCGAAATACCCGCCCATCCCGCCGTGGCGGTCCAGATGATCCGGCGACAGATTGGTAAACACCGCCACATCGGGGGTGAGCGAGCGGGCAATATCGGTCTGATAGCTCGACAGCTCCAGCACGATCACCTCGCCCTCTTCCGGCGTCTCGATGTCCAAGACGCCACGCCCGATGTTCCCGGCCAATTGGGTGCGATGACCCGCACTCTCGAAAATATGGTGAATGAGCGCCGAGGTGGTGGATTTGCCGTTCGACCCGGTCACCGCAATAACGCGCGGCGGCGTGTCATTGTCCATCCAATCGCCCGCGCCGAGCGAGCGAAAAAACAGCCCGATGTCATTATCGACCGGCACGCCCGCATCCCAGGCCCGCGCGATGATCTTGTTCGGTTCTGGATAAAGATGCGGAATGCCGGGCGAAACGATGAGCGCGGACACGCCCTCGAACGCATCGGCCTTGGTCAGGTCATGGATGGTCAAACCTTCGGCCTCAGCCGTCTCGCGCGCCTCCACCGAGTCGTCCCAACACAGCGCTTCGGCCTCTCCCGCCTCAAGTGCGCGCGCCGTAGCAAGACCAGAGCGCCCCAACCCCAAAACCGCCACCTTGCGGCCCTCATATCCATACACAGGAATCATGTTTTCACCGTCTCTCTCTTTGCGCTGAACTATGTCGCGCGCCAGCTCAAATGACCAGTGGCACAAGAGATCAAAGCCACGCATCTCCATAAGAAAAGGGCAGAGTTGCCCCTGCCCTTCTTTTATCTGAAAATATCCTGGGGTGACTGCGCTTTGCATAGAGGGACCGTGCCCCTCCCCCTGAAATCAAAGCGGCCTACCGCAGTTTCAGCGTCGCCAGACCGATCAACGCAAGCACCAGAGAAATGATCCAGAACCGGATCACGATGGTCGGTTCGGACCAGCCTTTTTTCTCGTAATGGTGATGGATCGGCGCCATCAGGAACACGCGTTTGCCGGTGCGTTTGAAATAGAGCACCTGGATGATCACAGACAGCGCCTCGACCACAAAGAGGCCGCCGACGATCGCCAAAACGATCTCGTGTTTCGTGGCCACAGCAATCGCCCCCAAAGCGCCGCCAAGCGCCAGTGATCCAGTGTCCCCCATGAACACGGCCGCGGGCGGTGCGTTGAACCACAAAAAGCCCAAGCCCCCGCCGATCAAAGCCGCGGTGAACACAAGGATTTCCCCCGTGCCCGGCACATAATGCAGGCCGAGATAATCGGTAAAATCGACCCGGCCGACAACATAGGCAATCGCGCCCAGCGTCGCCGCCGCGATCATCACCGGCATGATCGCAAGACCATCGAGGCCATCGGTCAGGTTGACCGCATTGGCCGCGCCCACGATGACGATCATCGCGAAAGGGATGAAGGCGAAGGACATATTGACCAAGACATCTTTGAACACCGGAAGGGCCAATTGATAGGCCAATTCATCCGGGTGCACCATCGAGGCCCAGATTGCGGCAATCGCAGCAATCAGAAACCCAAGACCCAAACGGACCTTGCTTGAAACGCCTTTGGTGTTGGCTTTGGAGACTTTCGCATAGTCATCCGCGAACCCGATCAGGCCATAGCCATAGGTCACGAACAGCACGATCCAGACATAGGGATTGTCGAGCCGTGCCCACAAAAGCGTCGAAAGCAACAGCGCGGTCAGGATCAAAAGCCCGCCCATCGTCGGCGTGCCTGCCTTGGCGAAATGGGTTTCGGGACCGTCATCGCGGATCGGCTGACCCTTGCCCTGACGGCGGCGCAGCATGTTGATCAAGGGGCGACCAAAGAGCATCGCAAAGATCAAAGAGGTGAAAAACGCGCCGCCCGACCGCATGGTGATATAGCGAAAGAGGTTGAAAACATCGCCCCCGTCGGACAGTCCGGTTAACCAATACAGCATCTGTGTTTACCTCTTATGCGTCGTTGGGCAGGCCGTGCCCCAATTTGCGCAGCGCGTCAACCAGTAGGCTGACTTTTGCGCCTTTCGAGCCTTTGATCAGGACGACATCGCCCGGCCCAACCAAGGTGTTGAGCGCCTCACGCGCCTCTGTCGCGGTCTCAAACCACGCACCACGCCGCGCCTCTGGCAAGGCCTCATACAGTCCGCGCATCAGCGGCCCGACACAATGCACCACGTTGATCACTGCAAACCATGGCAGAGTGGCGAGGCCTTTGTGGATCGCCGTTTCTTGCGGACCCAATTCCAACATATCGCCCAAAATCGCCACCCGCCGCCCGCCTGTATTGGGCGTGGCTTTGGCCAAGACCTCAAGCGCTGCGCCCATCGAGGTTGGGTTGGCGTTGAACGCGTCGTCAATCAATTCAATCGGCGCGCCCATCGGCAAGCCTACCGTTTCGCGCGCGCCCCGGCCCGCAGGCGGGGCCCAAAGCGTCAAATCCCGTGCCGCCTGTGCCACATCTGCGCCAAGCGCATAGACCACGGCCAAACATCCCACCGCATTGGCGGCAAAATGACGACCGGCGGTGGAAAGGCGAAAGTCGAGGCTTTGGGTGTCGATCTCCGCATGGGCCAAGGTTGCCCCGTCCTCAAGATCGACAGAGATCAACCGCGCGGCACAGGCCTCGTCTTCGCCAAACCGGATCATGTCGCCGGACCAGGCCGCGGCCAAAATATCGGTGACAGCCAGATCACCATTGATCACCGCCACGCCATTGGGTTCCAGCCCCTCAAAGATCGCGGCCTTTTCATGGGCAATACCTTCGATATTCTCGAAGGCCGCCAAATGCGCCGGGGCCACCGTGGTGATCATCGCCACATCGGGGCACGCCATACGGGCCAAAGGAGCAATCTCGCCGGGATGGTTCATCCCGATCTCAAGCACGGCAAATTCTGTGTCGCGCGGCATCCGCGCCAAGGTCAAAGGCACGCCCCAATGATTGTTGTAACTGGCCTCGGCGGCGTGGGTTTTGCCCTGTTGGCTGAGGATCGCGCGCAGCATTTCTTTCGTCGAGGTTTTGCCCACCGAGCCGGTGACGCCAATCACCTTGCCCGCCACGCGGGCGCGGGCGGCAACGCCCAGACGTTCGAGCGCGGGCAAAACATCGTTGACAATCAACAGCGGCGCATTCTCCGTGACGCCTTTGGGCAAGCGCGACACCAAAGCCGCCGCAGCGCCTTTGGCCAAAGCCTGCGCCACAAAGTCATGACCGTCGCGGACATCGGCCAGAGCGACGAACAAATCCCCCGGCTGGATCGTGCGGGTGTCAATCGAAATGCCTGTGATCTCAAAACCTTGCGTGGCGTGGCCGCCCGTGGCCGCCACCGCCTCATCCGAGGTCCATAAAACCCCGTTCACAGCGCGCCATCCAATGCAGACACCGCCAGCGATGCCTGTTCAACATCATCAAACGGGAAAATATCGTCGCCAATCACCTGCCCGCTCTCATGGCCTTTGCCACAAATCAACAGGGCATCACCGGGCTGCAACGCATCGACACCGCGCAGGATCGCCTCGGCGCGATCCGCCACTTCCATCGCATCGGGCGCGCCCGCCATGACCTCGGCGCGGATCGCGGCGGGGTCTTCGGAGCGGGGATTGTCATCGGTGATGATCACCAGATCGGCGTGTTCTTGTGCCGCGCGGCCCATCAACGGGCGTTTCGTTTTATCCCGATCGCCACCCGCACCAACGATGGCAATGATCCGGCCCATGACATGCGGGCGCAGCGCCTGGATCGCGGTGGCAACCGCGTCGGGCGTATGGGCGTAATCGACAAACACCGCCGAGCCGTTGCCGCGCGTCGCCGCGTGTTGCATCCGTCCGCGCACGCCTGTGAGTTCGGGCAGACAGGAAAACACTTCCTCCGGGTCGGCGCCCGAGGCCATGACCAAACCCGCCGCAGCCAAGACGTTTTCGGCCTGAAATCCGCCAATCAGATCAAGCCGGATTTGATAGATATTGCCCACGAAATCGACGCGCAGGTCCTGCCCCGTCGGGTCAAAGCGTTGCCCCATGACGCGCAGATCGGCAGCATCCGAACGCCCAACCCGCATCACATCAATGCCGCGCTCAGCACAGAGGCCCTCGATCTCCATCCCGCGCGCATCGTCAATATTGACCACGGCCACGCCGTCTTCGGGCAAAATCCGCGTAAACAACCCGGCTTTGGCGGCAAAATAGGCTTCGAACGTGGCGTGATAATCCAGGTGGTCTTGGGTGAAATTGGTAAATGCCGCCGCCGTCAAGCCGACCCCATCCAAACGGCGCTGTGCCAGACCGTGGCTCGACGCCTCCATCGCGCCATGGGTGACGCCCGCGTTTGCGGCCTCCGACAACATCCGGTGCAAAGTGATCGGTTCGGGCGTGGTGTGCGGGCTTGGGGCCTGCCAATCGCCTTCGACACCGGTGGTGCCGATGTTGATCGCGCGCATGCCCAAAATCTGCCAAATCTGCCGGGTGAAGGTCGCCACCGAGGTTTTGCCATTGGTGCCGGTGACCGCCACCATGACCTCCGGTTGGCGGCCATAATAAAGCGCTGCGGCATAGGCCAGCGCCTGACGCGGGTCTTCCACAACGACCAAGGCGGGATCGTGATCTTTGATCGCATCCTGCGCGATGCGCGCACCTTCGGGATCGGTCAAAATCGCCCGCGCGCCCATACGCAACGCAATTTGCACAAACTCCGCCCCATGCGCGCGCGCGCCGGGCAAAGCGGCGAACAAATGCCCTTCCATGGTCTGCCGACTGTCAACAGAAAGGCCGGTGATCGTACACTCCCGCCCGCCCTGCGCGGTCAATCCAAGCTCGGATAGCGTTTTCATCATGGCAACACCCGCCCTTTTTTGCGACTTTGGTTTCGATTTGATCCGCATAAAGACCCGAACGGGATCAAAGCAAAACGCTTTAACGTGATGCGGTCAGTGTTAGCGCAGCTTGGGCACCGGTTTCAATCTCGGGTCGCAGCCCCATCAACGGCGCGGTGCGACGGATCACCTCAGCGGCAACCGGCACGGCGGTCCAACCGGCAGTGCGGCGCGGTTTGGGTCCTGAGGTGTCAGAGGCCTCATCCATGGTCACGATCAGCACATATTTCGGGTTTTCCGCCGGAAAGATCGACGCAAAGGTGTTGATGTTGCGGTCGTCATAATAGCCGCCCGTCGGTTTGGGCTTGTTCGCCGTGCCGGTTTTGCCAGCGACATGATAGCCCGGCACCTCGGCAAAACTGGCCGTACCAGCCGGGTTTGACACCACTTGGCGTAGCATGGACCGCGCCGCGATTGAGACCTCTTCGCGCACGACGCGCGGGCCTTTGGGGGTAAAACCCGTGCGCTTGATCAAGGTCGGCTCCACCCGTGTGCCGCCATTGAGCACAGAGGCATAGGCGGTGGCCAGATGCAACGGCGAGGCCGACAGACCGTGACCGAACCCGATGGTGAGTGTCGAAAGCTCTGACCAATGCGGCGGCAAAAGCGGCTTGCCCGAGGGGGCCTCGGACAGTTCCACCGGGGTGGCTTCGAAAAACCCCAGCGATTTGAGAAAGCTCTGTTGCCGCTCCACCCCGATTTGCTGTGCCACATGCGCGGTCGCCACGTTCGAGGATTTGACGATCATGTCATTGAGCTCAACATCGGCCCGTAGTTGTGGCCCTCGAATTCGCCAATGGTATATTTACCCCAGCGAAACGGCGGCTTGGCCTCAATCAACGTATCCGGGGTGGCGATGCCGATTTCCATCGCCTGAGCGGCGGCAAAGATTTTAAAGGTCGAGCCAAGCTCATAGACCCCCTGCACCGCACGGTTGAACCGCGGGTTTTCGCCGTCTTTTTGCCCGGCAAAGGTCGGGCGTGAATTGGGGTCGAAATCCGGCAGCGACACCATGGCGATGATCTCGCCGGTCTGCGCGTCCATCATCACGGCGGCCGCACCCTTGGCATCCAACATCCGCATCCCGCCATAGAGCACTTCGCGCACGGTCGATTGCACCGTCAGATCAATCGACAATTGCAGCGGTTTGTCGCCATTCGACGGATCGCTCAGATAGCTGTCACGCGCCTTTTCAATGCCGGACTGGCCTACGATCTCGGCACTCATCACGCCCTCGCGGCCAAATTTAGTGCCGCCCAAAATATGCGCCGCCAATTTGCCATTGGGGTAAAGCCGCTCTTCGCGCGGGCCAAACAACAGTCCCGGCTCACCGATGTCATGCACGGCCTGTTGTTGTTCAGGGGCGATTTTTTTCTTGATCCACAGGAACTTACGCTTGCCGGTGAAATCTCGGATCAACCGATCTTGATCAAGATCTGGAAAGATACGCACCAATTCTTGTGCGGCATGCACCGGGTCGATCATCTCTTGCGGTTGGGCGTAAAGCGAATTGGTCACCCGGTTGGTGGCCAGAATGCGCCCGTTGCGGTCCACAATATCGGCACGCTGTGCCAAGATCGGTGTGCCCGAGGCTTCGGCGCGCGGTTCTTCGGGCACAGTGGCCGAGACCTGCCCCATTTTGAGACCGACGACAACAAAAGCCGAGACGAAACACAGACCCAACACCAAAAGCCGCCCTTCGGCACGCAACCGCGAACTGTCGCGCATCTCTTCGTGGCGCAAACGCAGGTTTTCGCGCTCGATCGCGTCGGGGTTTTCACCTTTGGAGCGGGCAGACAGAACACGGGCCAGAGGGCGTAAAGGGGTTCGTATGCTCATGGCTCAATCACCTCCAAAGAGCCCACCACATCGACGGGATTGCTCAGTTCCAACAAAAGGTCTTCTTTGACCGGAAAGCTGATCTGATCGACACGACCGAATTGTTCGGGCAAAAACGGCAAAAGACCCAGCCGGTCAAAGTTGATCTCCGCCAGATCACGCAGACGTTCGGGACGATTCAGATAGGCCCATTCGGCCTTGAGCACGGCCAATTCTTCGCGCTGATGACCAATCTCACGTTGGATTTGGCTGACATCACGCAGCACCTGTTGCGTCGCATAGTTTTCCTGGTAGGCCCAAAAGGCCAACCCCATAACCATCAGAGCAGAAACGATAAAATAAAAGCTACGCATCTCTCACCGGGCCTCACCTTGAACTGACTACGGATTTCGGTAGCCCCAAATCGGACCGATCCACATCGAGGGCCGGCGCATCCGTGCGCCGCGCAACCCGAAGCCGCGCCGAGCGGGCACGCGGGTTGTCTACCAACTCGTCTTCATCGGGACCGATTGCTTTGGACAACTGCTCAAATCCGGGCGTTTTCGCCTCTTGAACCGGGGCATAGCGCGAGCCGCCCCCACCCGTCGAGGCTCTCTGTTGCAAAAACCGTTTGACAACACGGTCTTCGAGCGAATGAAAACTGACAACCGCCAATTGCCCGCCCGGTTTGAGCGCGCGTTCGGCCGCCTCTAACCCTTCGATCAGCTCGCCGAACTCGTCGTTCACGGCAATGCGAATGGCCTGAAACGTGCGTGTCGCCGGGTGGCTTTGACCCGGTTTCTTGCGTGGCAAAAGCCGCTCGATCAGCCCCGCCAATTGCAACGTGGTTTCAAACGGCGCTTTTTCCGTGCGATCCTTCACAATGGCACGGGCGATTTTACGCGACTGCTTTTCTTCGCCGTAATGAAACAGCACCGCCGCGATTTCGCCCTCATCCGCCGTGTTGACAAACTCCGCCGCGGTCATGCCGTCTTGCGACATGCGCATGTCCAACGGCCCGTCGCGCATGAACGAAAAACCGCGTTCGGCAATGTCGAGCTGCATGGACGAGACGCCCAAATCCAACACCACCCCGTCGAGGTCCGAGGCATAGTCATCGAGTTTGGAAAACGTGCCGAGGACCAATTTGATCTTGCCCGCATAGGGCGGCTCATTGATCCAGCTTTGCGCCATCTCATGCGCCAAAGGATCGCGGTCGACACCGTAGACCATCTCCGCACCCTCGGCGATCAGGCCTTTGGTATAGCCGCCCGCGCCAAAGGTGCCATCCAACCAACGGCCATGGATCGGCGCGCATTCGCGCAGCAACGGGCGTAACAGAACGGGAATATGGGGCTTTTTGTCAGGTGCTGCGACGGGAGGGATGTCCGTGGTCATGTCAGACCCCCATATCGTCCAAAAGACTCAGAGGATCGAAATCATCCCCCTGCTCTTCCAGCCATTTTTCCGTCACAGCGGCATCAACCGCGGCATGGGTTTCGGGCTTCCAAATCTCAAAGGTCTCGCCCAGCCCAGCGAAATAGGCGGTACCATCGAGTTCGATCTTGTCGCGCAACGGCTGCGGCAACACCAAACGGCCATCGGCATCGACTTCGGTCGGACGGGCGCGGTTGAGGATCATGCGCTCCATGATCTTGCGCTTTTCCGATCCGCGTGGGAGCGCGGCAATATCGGCGGCAAGGCGGCGATAGCCGTCATAGGTGTGCACGATGAGTTGTTTTTGTTTGTCATGGCCATAGACGATGACCATGCGCGGGCGCCCGGATTGCGCGGCAAGGGGGTCGCCCTCTTCGAGTTCACGACGAAAATCGGCAGGGATCGACACGCGTCCCTTTCCGTCCACCTTAAAGGTGTGTTCGCCAATGAACATGCCGGCCACGCGGCGCTCCTTTACCTGTCCCACCCCAATGTCGGGGCCTTTGAATGCGAAACGGCGGACCGAGCTGCTGCCACTGCTCGATCCGCCGCCCTCGTCCCGGTATCCGGGCTGTCCGACTGCGCGCGCCATCTGGGGGGATGTCTGCTCGCATGCGCGTCGAATCTCTTTGTACGGATGAAAGCGGGGCCTGTATGAAACCTGACTTTGGGGTTTTGTTTGCGGTCTTGAATGCGCCGCTCATTCCCGTCTCATCTGATGCATTCAACTTGCCACGGGAATTCATGGTAATCAATGGATTTCTTACACACAGCCCCCAGATGTTGCCCACAGGGCTGGATGAAAACCAGATGTTGCACCCCGAGATCACAGGTACTTTACCGCATATTGGTTAAGAGCAGATCAATCTAACTACATATAGACAAAAAGGAAGCCGCCGCCGCACAGATCAGAGGAGCGAAAAAATCCACATACCCCCAGCGAAATCACAAAACTCCACCGAGTTATCCACAGGCAAGTGATTCGCCGTGAGGATGAATTGAGCTAAGGCACCCGTGAAATGCCCTGAATTCCCAAAAGTGCCATGAAATCCCACCGCCCCCATGAAATCCCAAAAGGCGGCTGCGCAGCCCAAACAAAAACGCGCGGAGCCCTCGCCCCGCGCGTGTCAAACCCCATGAAAGAGATGATCAGGCCATGCCACCCGCAACCAAGCGCTGCGCCAGTTGCATATAGGGTTCGGCCAGCGGACTGTCGGTCGCGGCAATCGGCACACCCTCATCCCCCGCAATCCGCGCCTCAAGCGCCAAAGGCAATTGCGCCAAGAACGGCACACCGATTTTTTCGGCCTCTTCCGCCACGCCGCCATGGCCAAAAATATGCGCCTCATGGCCGCAGTTCGGACAGATATACATCGACATGTTTTCGATCAGCCCCAGCACCGGCACGTTCAATTTGTTGAACATCGAAATCCCGCGCCGCGCATCCATCAAGGCCACATCCTGCGGTGTCGAGACCACAAGCGCGCCGGTCAGCTCGGTTTTTTGCCCCAGCGTGAGCTGTACATCGCCGGTGCCGGGCGGCATGTCGATCAGAAGCACATCCAGCTCGCCCCAAGCCACCTGACCCAACATCTGTTGCATCGCGCCCATCAACATCGGGCCACGCCAGACCACAGCCTCGCCATCCGGGATCATGAATCCGATCGACATCAAGGTGACGCCATGGGCATGCAGAGGCTCGATGGTTTCGCCATCAGGAGACGCGGGACGTTTGTTCACCCCCATCATCCGCGGCTGTGATGGGCCATAGATGTCCGCATCCAAAAGCCCGACCTTGCGGCCCATTTTGGCCAAAGCGACGGCGAGGTTGGCGGAAACGGTGGACTTACCCACGCCGCCCTTGCCCGAGGCAATGGCGATGACGTTTTTGACGCCAGCGGGTTTGGTCTTGCCTTGCTGCGGCGTTGGGTGGCGGCCAATTTTCAGGCTGGGCGGCTCCTTGCCAGTCGCGGCGGGCGGCGGTGTAGAGCCCGCCGGACCATGGGCAGTCATCACGATGGAGACCTTGCCAACCCCCTCCAAGGCCTCAAGCCGTGCTTTGGCCTCGGCCTCAACCCCGGACCAGGCGCGCGCCGCAGTCGCATCGGGGGCTTCAATAACGAAACGCACCACGTCCCCCTCAACATTCAGGGCGCGCACACGGTCGGACTCCACGAGATTCGTGCCATCAGGCAAAACAATGCCCCTCAAGACCGTCATGATACTGTCGTGTTCTACGGGCATAGATCTTATCCCTCTTTTGCTCTCCCTCCGAAATAGGCCCTTTGCTGACCCAATTCCACCACTCAATCTGCCGCTTTTCGCCCCACCCCACTGGCCGTGCAATCCTGACGTGTAAATAGGTCAGCATGGGTCATGCATTTTCTGCATGGCAGCATTGACGAGGCAAGGGATTGTGCATTCGCAGCAATTCCCCCAAATTGTACTCAAGCAACGAGCGACAGCGCCAAAGCCCAAACCGCTTTAAACCAGCCCCGCAGGGTGGTTCGCAAAGCGGGACCGGCCAAAGTCAGATCGCACTCACTCCGGGCAAATTGCCCGAACGCATACTAAGGTTAAAGTCACATGACTTACGCAAACGACATTCGCAGCGCCGCACCGGCCTCCTCCGCTTCTTTCGGCGGTCTGTTCAAATCTTTGGCAGAACGGTTCGCACGCTACAAAGTCTACCGCGAAACAGTGCTCGAGCTGTCCGGTCTGACCGACCGTGATCTGGCCGATCTGGGCATGTCCCGCGCATCGATTAACGCTGTGGCCTACGAGGCCGCTTACGGCAAATAAGTTTACGACATCACGGCCCTTCCTCCTCCCTGGGCCCTGATAAAAGCGGCGGCGTCTCTCCTCCTCCCTGACGTCGCCGCGCAGATACCGGAATTTGGGGTTCTTCCTCCTCCCTTGGACCCCAAAGACCAGAGCGGCGATGCTTCCTCCTCCCTGCATCGTCGCACCTATACCGGGCGAAAGCCCTCGATATGCGGTCTCTCTTCCTCCTCCCTGAGGGGCCGTTACTGAAGGCGGCGGTGTCTTCCTCCTCCCTGACACCGCCGCATTTCTTTCTGATACGGGTCCATCTCCTCCCTCGTGGCCCGCATACCGAGACACCCGCGCCCTCCTCCTCCCTGGCGCGGGTGTTTTCATGTCTGGCCTTTGGAATTTTGAAATGTCGGATGAGCGCCGTTTGCGCTTTTCCTGGCTCGGCAAAAAGGCTTTAGACGTGGAGCGCGTCCGACTCTGTCACACTCTCAAACGCGGGCAAACCTCCGCCCGCCCGTCCCGGCCCCTTCAACAGATCCAAATGATAAGGCCGGCTGTGCTTGCGCCCCGGCGACAAGAACAGTTTTGGTTTCTGTCTGATATGGCCCGAAATCTGCGCCAAAAGCGCGTGCCCCTCTCGCACAGACAAAAACCGTCGGGCCGGAGTTTGCGCGCCTGACAGGCCCAAAACCCCCATCAGAGTTTCAGCCGCACCACTTTCAGGCGCGCCTTTTGGCGTGACAGATGCTGTATCCATAACCTCGCAGGCCACTTGACCAAGATAAAGGCTTTCACACACCACGTCCTGACAGGAAATCAACTCATGACGCGTAAACAACAGATGTACATAGGTGATACTGTCCCGCGGTCGCAGCCGCACTTGGGTGCCGTCTACGAAGGAAACCGCTGGCAATAGCGCCTGAGAAACACCGTGTTTTTGCACCACCTCGTCACCCTGCACCAGCACCCGGTGATGTTGACTGACACAAAGCGGGCCAGAATTCCCAATCGCACCGGGTTCAAACACCACGGGCGCATGGCGCCCCCATCCGCGCACGTCGCGGGCCGCGACCCAACGCACCTCTTGCGGGCCATGATCATGGGTCAAAACCCAATCACCGGGGCGAATGTGCGCCACAGGCATCGGCCCGGACGGGGTGTCGATCGGCATGGAGGCCTCGAAACACACAGCTTGATAGGTGGTGGCCGAATTTATATCGGTATTATAAAATTCAGGCGGTTGTCCGCCCACGAAATGGTTGAAATACCATGTTTCAAGATCAAATTCGGGGGTCCAGACCACTTGGGTCAGATCGCCGTTGCTGTCATAGCCTTCAAACACCACGGCAAATCCTTCGTCGCCGTCATAATTGATATAGTCGGATCGAACGACCGTCGCATTTTCGATGGTATCGCCACCCTGCCCTGAAAAGGTCAACGTATAAGTGTCGCCGGGGGAAAAGATGAACGGGCTGTCATCACCCGGTTGCGATTCGATGATCAGGCTATTGGTCGAGGTGGGCGGGTAGTCAAATTTCGAATGACCCGGCGACGAATTCACGTTCGACCCGGTTGACGCCGCAAATTGGCTGTCGATTGCAGTGATGGTTATCGTCATCGTCCTGTCACCCGCTGTGGATGACAGAACGCTAAGTCAGCACGGTTAAAATCCAGATAATTCTAACGCATATCGCGGCCAATGCGGTTCAAAATGGCGGTTCAAAATGGCACATCAGAGGCCTTTTCAGCGGGCAAGACAAAGCCCGCCACCAGCTTTTTCAAACCGGAATGATCGAACTCAATGGCAAGCTTGTCGCCCTCGATCTCCATCACCTCGCCATAGCCGAATTTTTTGTGGAACACCCGGTCGCCAATGGCAAAGGCAACAACGGCTTTTGCATCGATCACGGTGGGATGTTTGCCGATGGATTGCGCCACGCCGCGTTGTCCGGCTTTGGCCTGCTGGCCGCGGCTCTGCATCCGTCGCCAGCCGGGGGACTCATAGGCATCGGCATTGGACACGCGATCATGAAAGGAGGCACGCGGCAGGTCATCGTCCCGATGTCCGCCCATCGAGCCGAAGCCGCCCGGCGTGTTTGACAGCCCCGAAGGCGTCATGACGTCCACATGATCGACCGGCAATTCGTCGATAAACCGCGAGGCCAGTTGCGATTGCCATTGGCCATAAACGCGCCGGTTGGCGGCAAAGGTGATGGTGCAAAGTTCCTCGGCGCGGGTGATGCCGACATAGGCCAGACGGCGCTCTTCTTCGAGCCCCTTGAGGCCGCTTTCATCCATCGAACGCTGTGATGGGAAAAGCCCTTCTTCCCACCCTGGCAGGAACACGACAGGAAACTCAAGCCCCTTGGCCCCGTGCAGGGTCATGATGGTGACTTTCTCGCCATCCTTGCCGCTATCATTGTCCATGATCAGAGCGACGTGTTCCAAGAACCCGGCGAGATTATCAAATTGCTCCAAGGCCTTGACGAGTTCCTTGAGGTTCTCAAGCCGCCCCGGCGCCTCCGGCGTTTTGTCGTTTTGCCACATGGCGGTGTAGCCGGATTCATCCAAGATCATTTCGGCCAGTTCAATGTGGCTGATCTCGGCGGGTTCATAACTCACGTCCTCCACCACCGCGTCCTCATCGGCCACGCCGGGGTAACGGATTTGTTGCGCGCAAAGCCCGGACCAGCGGTCGAGATCGGCCAAAAGCCCCGCGACACCAGACTTGGCTTTGCCCTTGAGCAGCCCATCGGCGATGGCGATTCGCGCGCCTTCGACAAGGTTCACACCATTCGAGCGCGCCGCGATTTGGATGTCCTGCAAAGCCTTATCGCCCACCCCACGTTTGGGCGTGTTGATGATGCGCTCAAAGGCCAGATCGTCCTCGGGCGAAATCACCACGCGGAAATAGGCCATCGCATCGCGGATCTCCATCCGCTCATAGAATCGCGGCCCACCAATGACCCGGTACGGCAGACCGATGGACAAAAACCGATCCTCAAAGGCCCGCATTTGATGCGAAGCGCGCACGAGGATGGCCATGTCGTCAAGGGAGAATTGCCGCAACCGGGAGCGCGAGCCGCCATGCATCGCCTCGATCTCTTCCCCGACCCAGCGCGCCTCTTCTTCGCCGTCCCAATGGCCGATAAGGCGCACCTTTTCGCCCTCGGTCTCGGCGGTCCAAAGCTCTTTGCCAAGGCGGTCCCGATTGCCCGCGATCACCGACGAGGCGGCGGCCAGAATATGCGGGGTGGAGCGGTAGTTTTGTTCCAGACGCACGACTTTGGCGCCGGGAAAATCCTTTTCAAACCGCAAGATATTGCCCACCTCGGCCCCGCGCCAGCCATAGATCGACTGATCGTCATCGCCAACGCAACAGATGTTTTTATGTCCGCCCGCCAAAAGCCGCAGCCATAGATATTGGGCGACGTTGGTATCTTGGTACTCGTCCACGAGGATGTATTTGAACCAACGCTGATATTGCTCCAACAGATCCGGGCGGCTTTGGAAAATCGTCACCATATGCAAGAGGAGATCGCCGAAATCCACCGCATTGAGGGTTTGAAGGCGGGCTTGATATTGGGCGTATAATTTCGGACCGCGATCATCAAACGCCGCCGCTTCGGACCCCGGCAGGGTCTTTGGCGTCAGCGCGCGGTTTTTCCACCCGTCGATGATTCCGGCCAACTGCCGTGCGGGCCAGCGTTTTTCGTCCATGCCTGAGGCAATGATCAGTTGCTTCATCAAACGGACCTGATCATCCGTGTCCAAAATCGTAAAATTCGATTTCAGCCCAACCATCTCAGCATGACGGCGCAACAGTTTGACGCAGACCGAGTGAAAGGTGCCAAGCCAAGGCATCCCCTCAATCGTGTGGCCCATCAGACCCGCGACCCGTTCTTTCATCTCGCGCGCCGCCTTGTTGGTAAAGGTCACGGCGAGGATTTCGTTCGGACGCGCCCGCCCGGTGTTCAAAAGATGCGCGATGCGGGCAGTGAGCGCCTTGGTCTTGCCAGTGCCCGCGCCCGCGAGCATCAGGACGGGACCGTCCAAGGCCTCAACAGCGGCCCGTTGGGCGGGGTTGAGACCGCCCAGATAATCCATGGGACGCGCACCCATGGCCCCCTGCATCGCCAGTTGCGACAGGGATTGACCCGAGGACGGGTCCGCGGAGGGGCGGGTGACGGCCGCCTCGAAGGCGTCATCTTCATTGAAACTGCTCATGCGCATAACGATACAGAAGAGCCACGCCGAGGAAAAGCACGTTCTTTATATGTTCTCATCACAACGGACATCTTTCCGGCGCGCCTCACCGTAGTATCCCCATAACACCCACGCCCGCCCGCTCTGACCTAGGCTGATCGCACAACATCGACAGTCACGGGAGGAGAGACGATGGCCAAAATTCTCATGATCACAGGTGATTTCACCGAAGACTACGAAACCATGGTGCCGTTCCAGTGCCTTTTGGCCTGCGGACATACGGTGGATGCGGTGTGTCCCGGCAAAGCCGCCGGAGAGACGGTGAAAACCGCGATCCACGACTTTGAGGGCGACCAGACCTATACGGAAAAGCCCGGTCACAACTTTGCGCTGACCGCAACCTATGCGGAGATTGACGCGTCCGATTACGATGCTTTGGTCATTCCGGGCGGACGGGCGCCGGAGTATTTGCGCCTTGATGCCTCGGTGCTGGACATGATCCGGCATTTCTTTGAGGCGAACAAACCCGTGGCTTCGATCTGTCATGGCGCACAGCTTTTGGCCGCAGCGGGGTGTTGAAAGATCGGACCTGTTCCGCCTATCCCGCCTGTTCCTTTGAGGTCACAGCCGCCGGGGGCACCTATGCCGACATCGCGGTGAGCGCCGCCGTCACCGACGGCAATCTGGTCACCGCGCCTGCTTGGCCCGCCCACCCTGACTGGCTCGCGCAGTTTATGAAATTGCTGTAAGATCGAGGGATCGGCGGGGGCCTGTGTGTCGCCGCCGATCAGCACGCGAGCATCACCAAACAGGAGGGAGGACCTGAGATGTGTGAACTTTTCATTGGCGCGGACCCAATGCTTTGGCAAAGCCGGACCCGGAGCCTGCGCATTGATGGGGTGGCGACCTCCATTCGGATCGAGACGCATTTTTGGGAAACCCTCGAAGAGATCGGCGCGCGCGATGGTCTCTCGCTGGCACAGTTGATCACCAAACTGTGGCATGAGGCGATGGATGCCGATCACGATTTGGGCAATTTCACCTCGTTTTTGCGCGTGTGTTGTTCCCGCTACCATGCGTTGATCGCACTGGGCGAAATTTCGTCTGATCTCAGCCGACCGATCGCCGCCAGCCCGGCGCGGGCGATCTTGGCCCGCGAAGCCGCGCGACGTGCGATGTCGGGCATCACGCCCGCCCCGCTGACCCGGCCCGAGAAAATCAACTAAACTTTGGGTTTAACCGCATCCTGCGTGGGCTCTTGTCCGCCGGACACAACCCCCACAAGGCCCGAGACATAGCGCGCAAACAGGCGCGAAAACGTGGCGATGTCTTCGCCCTCCCACCCCTCGAACACCTCGGAGAGAATGCGCCATTTCGACAGGGTGAATTCGCCCAAAAATGTGCGCGACTTCGGTGTGACCGCCAAAACCGAGCGCCGCGCGTCTTCTTGCGCCGCACGGCGTTCGACAAACCCGCGAGACACCAGTTCGGACACAATCCGAGAAGCGCGAGACGGGTCCACGGCCATCACTTCGGCGACCATGCCGATGGTCGGCTGAACCGGCTCGGTGCGACCGATGCCGGCGGACAATTGCGCAATGGACAACAGTCCCTGAAGCAGCGCCGGCTCCAATGTCTCGGTCACGCCCTCCAACACCTTGCCCTTGAATTCGCCCTTCTCGGCCATGCGTCGCCATTGAAACAACGCCATATCCAATTGCAAAAGCGCCTCAGAGGCATCGGGACTAAACCCTTTGTCTTCAAGGAATTGTGGGATGCCCGCATGGATGCGGGGATCAAAGGAGCGGGGTTTGGATGTATCTGTCATGGCATTCTCGGTCATGCGGCGTGGAATTGCACTTTTATGTGCGCATGTCAACTATGTGATAGTCGCATTTATGTGATGTTGACACATAAATGAATCCGCACTACCTCTCTGCCAAAAGCCCAGCCCCACCCGAGTCGCGGAGGGCGACGGGTCAAAAGGAGTTCCCATGTCGCAATCGCACATGTCGCAATCGCACACCCCGCCCCTCACAGAACCCGCCTCCAATACGGCGGATGAACACAGCTCTGTCCGCCTTGTCATTGCCTCCGTGGCGGTGCTGTTGTTGCTGGCAGCACTTGATCAAACCATCGTCTCAACCGCGCTTCCCACCATTGTTGCCGACCTTGGCGGCCTCGATCACCTCTCTTGGGTGGTCACTGCCTATATCCTCGCCTCCACCATCGTCGCGCCGCTTTATGGCAAACTTGGCGACCTTTATGGTCGGCGTAACATGGTCTTTGTCTCGGTGTCGCTCTTTCTCACCGGCTCGGTGCTCTGTGGCCTGTCCGGCTCCATGGGCTTTTTGATCGGTGCCCGCGCGATACAAGGCCTGGGGGGCGGCGGTCTTTTCGTGCTCGCCCTCTCGATCATTGGCGATGTGATCCCGCCAAAAGAACGCGGCAAAATCCAAGGCGTCTTTGCCGGCGTCTTCGGCATTTCCTCCGTCGCCGGTCCGCTGTTGGGCGGCTGGTTTGTCGATGCGCTCTCCTGGCACTGGATTTTCTTCATCAACCTGCCCTTCGGCCTTTTGGCGCTCGCAGGCTTTGTCTTTGGCTTCAAAGCCCACCCCGACCGCGTCAGCCATAAAATCGACTATGCGGGGGCTGCGGCTTTGACCTTGGCTCTGTCCTCCATCGTCTTGCTCACCGCACTGGGCGGCAAGGAATTTGATCTGACCGGCCCGTTTGGCCTGAGCTTGATGGCTCTGTTTGTCTTCTCCGTGCTCGGTTTTATTGCCATCGAACGGCAAGCCGAAGAACCGATTTTGCCATTGCAACTGTTCTCGATGAACACCTTTGCCGTGACCTCAGCGATCTCATTCGTCTCCGGCGCACTGATGTTTGGGGCTTTGACGTTCATCCCCGTCTTTTTGCAAATGGCACAAGGGGCGACCGCCACAAGCTCCGGTCTGCAACTGATCCCGATGACCTTTGGCATCCTTTCGGCCTCAACAATTGCGGGCCAGTATATGGGCCGCACCGGGCGCTACCGCATCCTGCCGCTGATCGGTCTGAGCCTCACCACCGTGGCGCTTTTGATCCTGACCCGGCTGTCTCCGACCCTGCCCGCCCCCGTGTTATGGGCGGCGCTGGTCGGGCTTGGCGCGGGCATGGGCTGCATCTTCCCGGTGGTCACCACCGCGGTGCAAAACGCCGTGCCGCGCCAACAAATCGGTACGGCCACCGCCGCCGGGTTGATGTTTCGCCAAGTCGGGGCCTCGATTGCTGTGGCCCTGTTTGGGGCGCTCTTTGCCACGCGGATGGCGCACCTGATGGGCGGGGCGCCTGTGGAAGGCCTAGCCAATGTCGCCGAGCTGGGGCCGCAGGTGCTCGCAGGCCTTTCCGTTGAGGCCCGGGAACTGGTGGCCGATACGGTTTCGATGGCGCTGCACCCAGTCTATTGGATCGCCGCCGGAGTCTCCGCAGGTGGCTTGCTCATCGCCTTTTTGCTAAAAGAAATCCCCCTGACCTCGCGCCAAAGCTAGGCGCGAAGACGGGGTCGCAGACCGAACTTAAACCCTAGCCCCAAAGGGGGAATTTTTCATCTCTTTGGGGCAGCGATTCCCCCTTCTTTGCCCTGCAAAATCTGATCAAATGGCAGGTTTGCAAAATACGGCACCTTCGCAGACCTTATTTGCTAATGAGCTGAATATATTTTGCTAACCTGCAAATTATCATACCGGCACATCCAGTTACGGCACCTTTGTGCAGCTTTTGAACACCTGTTTCCAATGCCTCGGCGACCATCCGTTGTTTTGGGGATTTACTGCACTGCAGAAATCCCTAACCTGATGAAAATTTCAGCGTCACAGGGGAGACTGCGAGATGGCGAACTTCAAAAAAGTCCTGATAGCCAACCGGGGGGAGATCGCGATCCGCGTCATGCGCGCCGCCAATGAAATGGGCAAACGCACGGTCGCCATCTACGCCGAAGAGGACAAGTTGTCGCTGCACCGCTTTAAGGCCGACGAGGCCTATAAAATCGGTGAAGGCATGGGGCCTGTTGCCGCCTATCTCTCCATCGAGGAAATCATCCGCGTCGCCAAATTGTCTGGCGCGGATGCGATCCACCCCGGCTATGGCCTCTTGTCCGAAAACCCCGATTTCGTCGATGCCTGTACCGAAGCGGGGATCACCTTCATCGGCCCCAAAGCCAAAACCATGCGCCAATTGGGCGACAAGGCCAGCGCGCGCAAAGTCGCGGTGCAGGCGGGCGTGCCGGTGATCCCGGCAACGGATGTGTTGGGCGACGATTGGGATGCGATCCGCAAAGAGGCGACCGAGATCGGCTTTCCCTTGATGCTCAAGGCCTCTTGGGGCGGCGGCGGGCGCGGCATGCGTCCGATCATGAACGCCGAAGAGCTTGAAGAAAAAGTAAAAGAGGGTCGCCGCGAGGCCGTATCGGCCTTTGGCAATGGCGAAGGTTATCTGGAAAAGATGATCATCCGGGCGCGCCACGTCGAGGTGCAAATACTGGGCGACAGCAAGGCAACATTTATCACCTCTATGAGCGCGATTGTTCGGTCCAGCGCCGCAACCAAAAGGTCGTCGAACGCGCCCCCGCCCCCTACCTCTCTGAGACCCAGCGCGAAGAGATTTGTAACCTCGGCAAACGCATCTGTGAGCATGTGAATTACGAATGCGCCGGCACGGTCGAATTCCTGATGGATATGGACACGGGCAAATTCTATTTCATCGAGGTCAACCCGCGCGTGCAGGTCGAACACACGGTGACCGAAGAGGTCACGGGCATCGACATCGTGCGGGCACAGATTCTGATTGCCGAGGGCAAATCCTTGGTCGAGGCCACGGGTGTGGCGTCGCAATATGACGTGAAACTCGACGGTCACGCGCTGCAATGCCGGGTCACGACCGAAGACCCAACGAACAATTTCATCCCCGATTATGGCCGCATCACCACCTACCGCTCGGCCACCGGCATGGGCATCCGTCTGGATGGCGGCACGGCCTATTCCGGCGCGGTGATCACCCGCTATTACGACAGTTTGCTCACCAAAGTGACCGCTTGGGCGCCCACACCCGAAGCGGCGATTGCGCGGATGGACCGGGCGCTGCGCGAATTCCGTATTCGCGGCGTCTCCACCAACATCGCCTTTGTTGAAAACCTGCTGAAACACCCGATTTTTCTCGGCAATGAATATACCACCAAGTTTATTGACGAGACGCCCTCGCTGTTTGATTTCAAACCGCGCCGCGACCGGGCCACGAAAATCCTGACCTATCTTTCGGAGATCACGGTCAACGGCCACCCCGAAACCCTGGGCCGGGCCAAACCCGCAGCCGATGCGCGCCAGCCAGTGATCCCGGCCCTGCGGGTGGAAACGCCCGTGCCCGGCACGCGGCAGCTTTTGGACGAAAAAGGCCCGCAAGCGGTGGCCGATTGGATGTTGGCGCAACCGCAGCTTTTGATCACCGACACCACCATGCGCGATGGCCACCAATCGCTGCTGGCCACCCGGATGCGCTCGATCGACATGATCAACGCCGCCCCCGCCTATGCCGCCAATCTGCCGGGCCTGTTTTCGGTCGAATGTTGGGGCGGCGCGACCTTTGATGTGGCCTACCGGTTCTTGCAGGAATGCCCGTGGCAGCGCCTGCGCGACATTCGCGAAAAGATGCCGAACCTGATGACGCAAATGCTTTTGCGCGCCTCAAACGGCGTTGGCTACACCAACTATCCCGACAACGTGGTGCAGTCCTTCGTCAAACAAGCGGCCGAAACCGGCGTCGATGTGTTCCGTGTGTTCGACAGTCTCAACTGGGTCGAAAACATGCGCGTGGCGATGGATGCGGTGATCGAGTCTGGCAAGGTCTGCGAAGGCACGATCTGTTACACGGGTGATTTGTTCGATCCCGCGCGGGCCAAATACGACCTGAAATACTATGTCCAGATGGGCAAGGATTTGAAGGCCGCGGGGGCGCATGTGTTGGGTCTCAAAGACATGGCGGGCCTGTTGAAACCGGCACAGGCGCGGGTTCTGGTCAAGGCGCTGAAAGAAGAAGTCGGCCTGCCGATCCACTTCCATACCCACGACACCTCGGGGGCAGCCGCCGCGACCATTTTGGCCGCAGCCGACGCAGGCGTCGATGCGATTGACGCCGCAATGGACGCCTTCTCGGGCGGCACGTCGCAGGCGTGTTTGGGCTCCATCGTTGAGGCCACACGGTTCACCGAGCGTGACACCGGACTTGATATTTCCGCCATCCGCGAACTGTCCAACTATTGGGAAGCGGTGCGCGGCCAATATGCGGCGTTTGAAAGCGGCCTCAAAGCCCCCGCTTCCGAGGTCTATCTACACGAAATGCCCGGCGGTCAGTTCACCAACCTCAAAGCTCAGGCCCGCTCGCTGGGTTTGGAGGAAAAATGGCATGAGGTCGCCCAGGCCTACGCCGATGTGAACATGATGTTCGGAGACATCGTCAAGGTCACGCCCTCCTCGAAAGTGGTCGGTGACATGGCGTTGATGATGGTCTCCCAAGGCCTGACACGTGCCCAGGTCGAGGACCCGAAACACGACGTGGCCTTCCCGGAGTCGGTGATCGACATGATGCGGGGCAACCTCGGTCAGCCGCCGAAAGGCTTTCCCGACGCGATCCTCAAAAAGGTTCTGGGCAAAGAGAAACCCAACCTTGAACGCCCCGGCAAACACCTGCCGCCGGTGGATATCGAGGCGACGCGCGCAGAGCTGGCCGCTAAATTTGAGGACTGCGTG
This sequence comes from Roseobacter sp. TSBP12, assembly GCF_009129705.1. Lineage (NCBI taxonomy): Bacteria > Pseudomonadati > Pseudomonadota > Alphaproteobacteria > Rhodobacterales > Roseobacteraceae > Roseobacter > Roseobacter sp. TSBP12. The sequence goes on along the minus strand of NZ_PYIB01000072.1, from coordinate 19,794 downwards.
ATTGATGACGAAGATCTCAACGGCTACCTGATGTATCCGAAAGTCTTCACCGATTACATGGACCGCCACGATCAATTCGGTCCGGTGCGCACTCTGCCAACGAAAAACTTTTTCTACGGCATGGAAATGGGCGAAGAGATTTCGGTGTCGATTGATCCCGGCGTGACCTTGGAAATCCGCTGTCAGGCGTTGGGCGAGCCGGATGAAAAGGGCGAGGTCAAACTGTTCTTTGAACTGAACGGCCAGCCGCGCACCGTGCGCGTCAAAGACCGCTCCGCCGCCTCCACCACCACCGCGCGACCCAAGGCCGAACTTGGCAACCCCAAACACATCGGCGCGCCGATGCCGGGAGTTGTGGCCACTGTGGCCGTGGTCGCGGGACAAAAGGTCAAAAAGGGCGATGTGCTCCTGACCATCGAGGCGATGAAAATGGAGACCTCGATCAATGCCGACCAAGACGCGTGATCAAGGCGGTCAATGTCAGCCCGGCAAGCCAGATCGACGCCAAGGATTTACTGGTCGAATTCGAATAAGTCTCTGAAACCCCATTTAAAAGCCCCGCTCCGGCGGGGCTTTTTCATGCGCGGGTGCTGCGTCGGGTCAAAGCCAGAGAGGTCAAAGCCCCAAACAGCAACGCCCAAACCGGCGCCCCAATGCTCATGAAACTGATGCCTGAGACGGTGGTCATAAAGGTCACCAAAGCGGCGTCACGATGCGCGGGCGCGGCCAGAGCCGCACTCAGGCTTGCACTGATCGTGTTCAAAAGCGCGAGCCCGGCGATGGTGACAACAAGCGCTTTTGGCGCGATGACAAACAGGCTGATCACCGCCGCGCCCATCAGGCCGACCATGCAATAAAGCACGCCGGTGACCATCGCCGCTTTCCACCGGGTTGCGGGATTGTCGTCCGCCTCAGGCCCGGCACAAATTGCCGCCGTGATCGCCGCCAGGTTAAAGGCATAGCCGCCAAACGGCGCGAGGATGAGCGTGGTCAGCCCGGTCACTGTGATGGCGGAGGACACCGGCAACGCGTAGCCCGCCGCCTTCATCGTGACGACGCCGGGCATGTTTTGCGAGCTCATGGTGACGATATAAAGTGGCACGCCAATGCCAATCAGCGCCGAGGGCGAGAAGGACGGCAGGGTAAACACCGGCATGGCAAAGGAGAATTCAAACGCGGTGTCGGTGACAAACGCGCTGGTGAGGGCACAAAACACGATCCCCGCCAAAAGCACCGAGGGAATGGCAAACCGCGCAAACCAGCGCCGCCCGGCCAGATAGACCGCACACATCAGCACCACCAACGGCAGGTTCTCCTCCATCGACGAAAACACCCCAAGCCCAAAGCGAAACAGGATGCCCGCCAACATGGCGCTGCCGATGGCTTCGGGGATGAGATGCGCGACTTTTTCGAACCATCCGGTGAGACCCGTCAGGGTCAAAAGCGCGCCACAAAACAGAAAGGCGCCGATGGCCTCCTCGACGCGCACCCCTTGCAGGCTGAGCACCAAAAGTGCTGCGCCCGGAGTGGACCATGCGGTCAGGATCGGCATCCGGTAGCGCAGGGTGAGGATCAGGGTCGAGAGGCCCATGCCCAGCCCCAGCGCCAACATCCAACTGCTGGCCTGCGCATGGCTGAGGCCCAAAACATCAATGGCCTGAAAGATGATCGCGACGCTGCTGGTGTAGCCCAAAAGCACGGCAATGGCGCCGGAAACGAGGTGGGAGAGTTTCAATCCTGACATGGGTATCGTGCCTTTGACCGGGAGTTTTGCGGCGGGCTTGCGTCGGGGACTGCATCGCCGTATTGTGGACGCTATAGCGTACGAGCGTTATAGCGCACAAGCCCTTTGAAAGCCCTGCCACACAAAATGTCCAATGCCCCCTCCGCCCTGCCCATCCAACTCAACCTCAAATCTATCCGCACCGAGGCCGGCCTCAGCCTATCGCAGGCGGCGGAGCGGACCGGGGTGAGCAAGGCGATGTTGGGACAGATCGAGCGCGGCGAATCTTCACCAACGCTGGCGACATTGTGGAAACTGGCCAAGGGGTTTCACCTGCCGCTCACCGCCCTGATCGAGGACCGGGTGACGCCCACAACCGCCCGCACAGGACCGCGCCCCCGACCTGAGGTGCGGTTTGCCGAGAGCATCAGCTTTCACCCGATTTTTGCCTTTGACCCGATCTTTGGCTCAGAGACATTCTTGATCCGGTTGGAGCCGGGGCAAACCCATGTGTCTCAGCCGCATGACAGCGGTGTGGTCGAGGATATTTTCGTCACCAAAGGCGAGATCGAGCTTATGCTGACAGGGGAATGGACCCGCTATGGCGAGGGCGACGCGGTGCGATTTGCCGCCGATCAACCGCACAACTATCGCAACCCAACCAAACAGCCCGCGCAGTTTCACAACACGTTGCACTATGCGCGCACGCGTGCGTCCCTTTAGCGGCGATAAGCGCGCAAATAATGCCATTCGAAATAGCGTTTGGCCCAATGAAACACCCGACAGCTTGGCAGGGTGATCGCGCGTTTTTCATTGCGAAACACAAGGATGCCCTTGTTGACGGAATCGACAATACACACAAGTTCGGCCTTGAAATCATGGCTGGCTTCGCGCCCGGCCAACACATCACCGATATTGGCCACCGCGGCCTCGGCCTGCAAATCCGCCTGATGCGCCTGCTTGGCCAACCACGACGGCCCCGGATAAGAGCCCGTGTCGCCCACCACATAGGTGTCGGGCCACCCGACCACGCGGCATTTTTCATCGGCTTGAATAAACCCGCCCTCTGAGCGCGGCAGATCGGTGTTATCCAGCCATGTCGGCCCGGTCAGCCCGGACATGAACAGCACCAGATCGGCGAGGATCTCTTCGCGTTCGGTCACCACCTTATCCGCCTCAATGCGGATGGGTTTTGCGCCGATATGGATCGAAACATCGCGTTTGCGCATCTCGTTCAAAAGGCCTTCGACGGCGCGATCCCCCAGCCGTTGACCGGGGCGATCCGAGCCGTTGAAAAACACCAGTTTAAACCGGTCACGCCGCCCCTGTTGCCGCAGCATCGTATCGATACCAAAGAGGAATTCAAACATCGGCCCGCCGCGCACCGCCTGCGGCTCTTTCGGGTTGGTGCCAAAGCCCAGCGCGATGGTGCCGCCGGCCATATCGCGGATGCGGTCGTGGATGATCTGGCCGTTGATCGCCCCTTCGCAGGGGATGATCGCGTGTTCGGCCAGTCCGGGGAGCTTTTTGAGATACCGCCCACCGGTGGCGATGATCAGATGATCATTGGTCAAAGTGCCCGTATCGGTTTCAACCCTGCGGCCATTGTCAGACACGGAGACCACGCGGCCCTCATGCCAATCGACCCGCTCGCGGACAAAGAATCGCGACAGATCGACGTCGATGTCTTTGGCGGTGCGAATGCCGGAGGGCATCCAGATCAGACTGGGCAAATAGGTGAGGTGGGGGTTGGGCGAGACGACGGTGATACGCGCGTCTATCTTGGCCTTGCGAATCTCACGCACGGCGGTAAGCGCGCCAAAACCGCTGCCAAGGATCATGATATGGGTCATTTACGGCCTCCGGGGGCCATCCCCGCATAGCTCTTGGGCAAGCCGTGGCGAACATGGCGCATAGGTGTTCAGATTCATCACGGACATGCACGGGATCGGCCCGTGCTGTCTTTAATCCAAATCAAAGATATATTTTAAAAATACCAAATACACTGCGGCAGAATGCCCCCGCATCTGACGCCGCTGCCCTCTGTGCCCTTCCCCATTGGCCAAACAGCCGCAAATCGACGCAAATCGAAAAAATCCGACCAAAGGCCCATTTTCCTCTTGCAGCTTCGGGCGGGATTTCATATCTCACGCCTCACCCAAGGAAGCGGGCGTAGCTCAGGGGTAGAGCATAACCTTGCCAAGGTTAGGGTCGGGCGTTCGAATCGCCTCGCCCGCTCCAACTTCTCCTAGCGGAGAAGGGAATTTCCCTCCGGTCCCAGATCGGAACCCCAAGGGAAACGTCAGACCCACGTTACGGGACACGCCGAGCGGGCGTAGCTCAGGGGTAGAGCATAACCTTGCCAAGGTTAGGGTCGAGAGTTCGAATCTCTTCGCCCGCTCCAATTCTCTCACACCATCTCCTTGATGGAACAGGTGATGCCGGGTCCATCGGGGATCGACGAAAGTCTCGGCGCATGTCCGATGTTAAGGCATCGGTTCTGAAAGCACGCTTTGTGCCTGCTGCTGACGGCGGCGACGCAATGGAGCGATCATCGGAGCCGCTGGCGCGACCGTCTTTGAGGCGGAGGACTCAGACAGGGCCAGACAACTGTCGCTCAACTCACAAGACGCGCAAATCTGCGGAACGCTTTGGCGCAACAGGTCACATGTGTCCTGCGGTTTGCGCAGGATTTCTTCGGCGATGGTGACCAGATCACGAACCGGCGTCTCGACCCCAAGCACACAGCGCAAACTGGCCAGACGGGCAAAAAGGCCGCTTTCGATTTCGATGTCCTTATATGCGCCCTCCTGATGGCCCGCGATCAGGATCGAACAAATGTTGGGTTGGTGAAATTCCGCCATCAAAGCAACGGCAAGGCCGCTTTCGTGCCCAACCACCAAATCGAAAATAAGCATATCAAAGGATTCAGCGCGCAAATAGTCCATGGCCGCTTCGGAAGAACGAGCACGCCGAACAGTATGGTCATTTTGACCAAACGCGACCTGCCAGCGCGCTGTTGTTTCAATGTTACCATGCCAGACAAGCACACGCATGTGGGCCACCATTTGCTATCAACCCCTTCATGAAACGGGATTATGCTTAACAAAGTCCTAATAACGTCTCAACTTTTTGGAAACCTTTTGTGACCGGGCCACACAGGCAACACCTGTCCCAAACGTGCCAAGTTCCATATCTGCGGCACATTTTCGGACAGCGCGTCCCTGAACCGCGCCCATGTCGGCGAGAACGACAATTTACATCCCGATTTCAAGCTCTTTGATCGTCAGTCCGGGACAGGCATGGCACAGGCCATCTTGGCAAAACGCCAAAGGCGGGCCTATAAGGGGCGCGAACAGAACATGAGGCCCCCATGCGCCAAGCGACCATCACCCGCAACACGGCGGAAACCAAGATCACGGTTGAGATCAACCTCGACGGGACCGGTGTCTATGACAACCAAACCGGCGTGGGCTTTTTTGACCATATGCTCGATCAACTGTCGCGGCATTCGCTGATCGACATGACGATCCGCGCCAAGGGCGACACTCATATTGACGATCACCACACAGTCGAGGACACGGGCATCGCCATCGGTCAGGCTTTGGTCAAAGCGGTTGGCGACAAAAAGGGCATTTGCCGCTATGGCCACTTTGCTCTGGCGATGGACGACACCCAGGTGTCCACCGCGCTGGACCTGTCGGCGCGGCCATTTTTGGTCTGGAACGTCGATTTCCCGACCGCCAAGATCGGCACGTTCGACACCGAGCTTGTGCGCGAATTCTTTCAGGCGCTGTCCACCCATGGCGGCATCACCTTGCACGTCGATCTGGTGCATGGGATCAATTCGCACCATATCGCCGAAGCCGCCTTTAAATCCGTCGCCCGCGCTTTGCGCATGGCGGTCGAGATCGACCCGAGGATGGCGAACAGCCTGCCCTCCACAAAAGGCGCGCTCTAACGCGCGCGCCCTCCCCGTCCCCCTTTCAGGACAGCAAAAGACATGCTCACAGCCCTCGTTGATTACAACAGCGGAAACCTCCATTCCGCCCATAAAGCCTTTGAGCGCATGGCGCGCGAACGCGGTGCGGGCACCATCGTTGTGACCTCGGAACCCGATGTGGTGGCCAAGGCCGACCGCATCGTGTTGCCCGGCGATGGCGCGTTTCCGGCCTGCAAAAACCACCTGTTCACCTATTCCGGCCTGTTTGAAGCGATTGAGGAGGCCGTGGTGCAAAAGGGCCGCCCCTTTATGGGGATTTGCATCGGGATGCAGATGATGGCGTCTTGGGGCCGCGAATATGAGGACACCACGGGCTTTGACTGGATTCCCGGCGAGGTGGTGAAAATCACCCCGTCCGATCCTTCACTAAAGGTGCCGCATATGGGCTGGAACGATCTGGTGGTCGATCACCCTCACCCGGTGCTGGACGGTGTGGACAGTGGCGATCACGCTTATTTCGTCCACTCCTACCACTTCAAAGTCACGAATCCGGTACATCGCCTCGCCCATGTCGATTACGCTGGCGACATCACCGCCATTGTCGGACGCGACAATATGATCGGCTGTCAGTTCCACCCGGAAAAAAGCCAACGTGCGGGGCTACGCATTGTGTCGAATTTCCTCGGCTGGGTGCCGTGAAGGTGAGTATTTAGATCACGATAAAGACAAAAGGGCCGCTCCGAGATCATCGGGCGGCCCTTGTCCTTCAAGGCTGCGGCGCTTGCACGCGATCGTCTTTGCCATAGTCGCGCAGCACATGGGCCACGCGCAGCCGGTAGCCATCAAACACACCGCTGCGTCCTGCGCTCTGCGCCGCTTGGTGATCGGACACCGCTCGCCAGCGCGCCACCGCCGCCTCGTCGGTGAAAAACGACAGCGACAACAGCTTTAACGGATCGGTCAGGCTTTGAAACCGCTCAACGGAGATAAACCCCTCGATCTGTTCCAACTGAGGGCGCAGCGCGGCGGCGTGATCGAGGTAAAGTGCCTCTCGCCCCGCAGCAGGATAGACCTCAAAGATCACCGCGATCATCACAGCTCTCCTGATCTGGACAGGGCATGAGGCGCGGAGGCGAGGCGCAAAAATGTACGGTCCTCGGCGCGAATAAACCCTTCGCGCATGGCAAATTCGTAATTTTCCCGTCCCAAAGGGTCCGCCGCCAAACGAGCGCGATACGCCTCATAGGCGGCAAGGCTCTCAAGAGAGTAGATGCCATAGGCCAGCGTTGCGGAGCCTTCATGCGGGGCAAAATAACCGATCAAATCAGCACCACAGCGCGGAATGCATTGCCCCCATCTGCGGGCATAGTGGTCAAACTGCGCACGTTTGGTCGGCTCGATCTCATAGCGGATCACACAGGTCAGCATGTTACGTCCTTTCAATTTTCAAACCATCGCCTCTTGATACCGCGGGTGGGATTGGCAATGCTTCGATACGGATCGAAGCATTTGGTGCGGAACAGAGATAGGTTGACCCGATGAAAGAAGGCCCTGACATTTCCCATCTGGCGGCATTGATCGGAGATCCGGCGCGCGCCAATATGCTGACCGCCTTGATGTCGGGACAGGCGCTGACCGCGCGCGAATTGGCGATGGAAGCCGGGATCACCCCGCAAACCGCCTCGTCGCATCTGAAGAAATTGCAAGAAGGTCAGTTGATCGCCCTGCGCCAACAGGGGCGGCACCGCTATTTTGCTTTGGCAGGGCCTGAGGTCAGTGCGGTGCTTGAAAGTTTGATGGGACTGGCCGGGGGCATGGGCCAAAGGCGCAGCCGGGTTGGCCCCAAAGACGCCTCACTTCGGCACGCGCGGGTCTGTTACAACCATCTGGCCGGGCAGCGCGGCGTGCAGATGTATGACAGTCTTTTGCGCCAAGACATGCTTGTTCTCACGCCGAATGGGATCACTGTGAGCCCGGCGGGTGAGGCCTTTGTCAGTGCGCTGGGGGTCGATCTGGCGGGTTTGCGCACAGCCCGACCGCTGTGTCGCGACTGCCTTGATTGGTCCGAACGCCGCTCACATTTGGGCGGGGCCTTGGGTCGGGCCTTGTTGGCGCAGATGGAAGCGAAAGGATGGGCGCGACGATCCAAGGACAGCCGCGCCATTGTGTTCACCTCAGAAGGTCAACGCCAGTTTGACCGCGCCTTCCCAGATCGAAGCCTTACTTCACCCGAGTCCAGGTCTGTTTCTTACAAATCGGCCCGACACAGCCCGCCACTTTGAGCGTGTCACCGTTCAACGCCATTTTGGAGCTGAACACTTTGCCCGTCGAAGGCTGCCAGATTTTACCCTTGCCATAGCCTCCGCCGCCTTGGGCCATCATGTCCCAAACGATGGGTTTGCCGATGTTGTCCGATTTGACCGGGCCGTTGGCATCAAATGCCTTGGCGATGGTGCCGCAAATCTGTGCCCCGCAAGGCGCGATGTCGACATAGGCGTAATGCCCGTCATCGACTTGGGTTTTCCATGTTCCGACCACCGGATCGGCGGCAAAGGCCGGGGCGGCAAAAGCGACAGCGGCAAGTGCCGCGAGTGCGAATGTCTTCATTGATATATCCTCCCTATTCTGGTCCGCATCCTGCGAGCGGCCCCTATGATCTGGCAAGTCTGACGTTGGGGCAAATCCCATTGCGTCACGCGCGCAAGAGGTTTTGCATTCATCCTACATTCATGGCAAAGGAGCCACGACAGTTTTATGAAAGGCCGCGCCCGATGATCCTCTACCCCGCCATTGATTTGAAAGACGGCCATGCCGTGCGCCTTTATAAAGGCGAAATGGATCAAGCCACAGTGTTTAATGAAAACCCGGCCGCTCAGGCGCTGGAATTTGTAAACGCGGGCTGTGAGTGGTTGCATTTGGTCGATCTGAATGGTGCTTTTGCCGGTGAGCCGGTGAACGCGGCCCCGGTTGAGGAAATTCTCAAACAGTGCAAAACCCCCGCCCAGCTCGGCGGCGGCATCCGTGATATGGCCACGATCGAGCGGTGGTTGTCCAAGGGCCTTGAGCGGGTGATCTTGGGCACTGTCGCGGTGGAAAACCCCGATCTGGTGCGCGAAGCGGCGCGGGCCTTTCCGGGTCATGTTGCCGTCGGCATTGACGCGCGCAAAGGCATGGTCGCGACCAAAGGCTGGGCGACAGAAACCAACGTGACCGCCACCGATCTCGCCAAATCCTTTGAGGACGCGGGCGTGGCCGCGATCATCTACACCGACATCAACCGCGATGGCGCGATGAAAGGCCCGAATGTCGAAGAAACCGCCGCCCTCGCCCGCGCCGTCTCAATCCCGGTGATTGCCTCGGGCGGCGTGTCGTCCTTGGACGATCTGCGCAACCTCAAAAACTGTGGCGCGGCGCTCAATGGTGCGATCTCAGGCCGCGCTTTGTATGATGGCGCGATTGATCTGGCCGAGGCTTTGGCGGTGCTCAAGGGGTGATCTGCGACACTCTGCGCCCTTTCCTCAGCGCGCATCGTGGCGTTTGATGTTCCAAAATCCCTACGCACAGGTCGTCACGATGGTACAGGTTCACAAACGCCCCCTCCCCGCCCAATCACGCCTATGGTCCCATGTCACCCAAGGCGATTTCATCGATGGTTATGCGGTCGAAAGTGCGCTGTCGCCGCGCGATGCGGCAAAGATCGGCCTCTCCATGCCCGGCTGGGCCGACGCGCTTATGACTCTGCGCAACAGGCTCGTCAAACCTTTCGGCCTCAAAACCGAGGTGTCAGAGGCCGGAGAGCATGCGATTTTTCCGGTGGAATATGAGGGCGCAGACGAACTGATCATTGGAACCAATGACACCCATCTCAATTTTCGGATCTGCATCCGCCAAGAGGCGGGCCACATCCATATGGCGACATGGGTCCATTGCAACAACACGCTGGGACATATCTATCTTATGCTGGTGACGCCGTTTCATGTGCTGATCGTGCGCAATGGCTTGCGCCGCATCGCACGCGCCCGTTGACCAAGAAACCGCCCCAACACTGATCCAATGTTTGCATCACCGCACAGGCATGGCTAAGACAGGGCAAAGACAGGGCAAAGACACCCTCACCTTCTTTTGTCCCCAAATATCCACATCGAAACCTTTGGGGGTGAATGGCACAGCCAGAGGGGGCGTGAACGCCCCTTTCTCTCGGACGAATAGGCGCATCATGCTCAAAACCCGTATCATCCCCTGTCTCGACGTGGCCGATGGCCGTGTGGTCAAAGGCGTCAATTTCGTCGATCTGATCGACGCGGGCGACCCCGTTGAAAGTGCGCGCGCTTATGATTTGGCTGGCGCGGATGAGCTGTGTTTCCTAGATATTCACGCCACCCACGAGAACCGCGGCACCATGTATGATCTGGCCACCCGCACCGCCGAGCAATGTTTCATGCCGTTGACCATCGGTGGCGGCGTACGCACCCCCGATGATGTGCGCGACCTGTTGTTGGCAGGGGCCGACAAGGTTTCGTTCAACTCCGCCGCCGTGGCCGACCCGGACGTGATCGCGCGCTCTGCCGACCGTTTTGGCAGCCAATGCATCGTCTGTGCGATTGACGCCAAAACCACCGAGTGGGACGAAAACGGCACGCCGACAAAATGGACGATTTTCACCCATGGCGGTCGCAAAGCCGCCCTGGATGCGGATGGGAATCCGATTGATGCGGTGGAGTTTGCCAAACTGATCGAGCGCAAAGGCGCGGGCGAGATCTTACTCACCTCCATGGACCGCGACGGTACGCGCGCAGGGTTCAACCTTGCGATGACGCGCACCATTGCCGATGCGGTCAACATCCCGGTGATTGCCTCGGGCGGTGTTGGCACGCTCGATCACCTCGTCGAAGGCGTCACCGAAGGCCACGCCAGCGCCGTTCTCGCCGCCTCCATCTTTCATTTCGGGGATTACACCATTCAGGAGGCCAAAGAATATATGGCCGCCAAGGGCATCCCGATGCGGCTGAATTAAGGAACATTCCATGTCCATCCTGCACGATCTCGAACAGGTCATCCTGTCGCGCAAATCCGCCGATCCAGACAGCTCCTGGACCGCAAAACTTTTGTCCAAGGGCCCGGAGAAATGCGCCGAGAAATTTGGCGAAGAGGCGATTGAGGCCATTATTGCTGCGGTTAAAAACGACCGCGAGAACCTCACCTATGAGGCCGCCGATGTTCTCTATCACCTGCTGGTCATGCTGGCGGCGCGTGATGTGGCGCTTGAGGATGTGTTGAGCGAATTGGCGCGGCGTCAGGGCCTATCGGGAATTGCCGAAAAAGCGGCGCGCAAACCTTAAAAGGTTTGCTTGCCTCTCCTCATCACATCCCCAATCGCGGAATCTCAATCGCCGGGCAGCGGTCCATCACCACTTCGGCCCCCTGTGCACGAGCCAAGGCGGCGGCTTTGTCATTGACGATGCCGAGCTGCATCCAAACGTATTTCAACCCTTTGAGCGCGTGCAGCGCCTCGTCCACAACCTGAGCCACCTCTTCAGAACGGCGAAAAATATCGACCATGTCGACGCGTTCATGGATGTCAGACAAAGAGGCCACACAGGTCTGACCAAACAGCTCGCGCCCCGCCTGCCCCGGATTCACCGGAATCACCTTATAGCCCCGCGCCGCCAGAAATGTTCCGACCTGATGCGACGGGCGTTCAGGGCGCGGGCTTGCCCCCACAAGAGCGATCACTTTCGTGTCCTGCAGGATGCGGATGATGTCAGCGTCGGTCAGTTGGTCTATTGTGCTCATGCAGAAATCATAGCCCAGATTGGCACAAGAAAAAAGCCCGGGCACGAGGCCCGGGCATAAGGTGTGGAACGAGGGACAGTTGAGAGCAACGCGCATGTTCCGATGCGCGTCTCACACTCAAAGATAGGGTCTGCGTCTCAGATGTTAAGAGCTTGTAAGAAAAACGTGAACACAATGTGAACTCGTCGCCCCCAAACGCCGCTGTCAGCGCTTAGACGCGGCATACAGCGCCACGGCGGCGGCATTCGAGACGTTGAGCGAACCAAAATCGCGCGCAAACGGGATTTTCACCAGTTGATCCACCGTCTCTTTGGTTTTTTGCCGCAAGCCCGGCCCCTCGGCCCCCATCACCAGCGCCACAGCCCGGCCTGCACAGCCGATCAGCGCCTCATCCAATGTCACCTCTGCCTCGCCATCAAGGCCGAGACAGACAAAGCCCATTTCCTGCAATTTCACGATCGTATCGGACAGGTTGCGCACCCGCAGATAGGGTTGGCGTTCCAGCGCGCCGGAGGCGGTTTTCGCCAAGGCCCCGGTTTCGGGTGCTGCATGGCGTGCGGTGGCGATCACCGCTTCGGCGCCAAACACCTCGGCCGAGCGCAACACTGCGCCGACGTTATGCGGGTCGGTGACCTGATCAAGCAACACCACCGTCGGTGCGCCGCTTTGGCCCGCACCCGAGGCCAAACAAATCTCTTCGACCGAGCCCCAATTGAGCGTCTTGACTTCCAACGCCGCGCCTTGGTGCACAGAGCCTTGATCAATCGGCACGCTGAATTTGCGCGGATCGGTCAGCTCAGGCTCCATGCCAGAGGCCTGAATGTCCTCAGCCAATTTGTCATAGGCGTTTTTGGTCACCACGAGGCGCAATTTTTCGCGCGCCGGATTGCGCAGCGCATCGCGCACCGCATGAAGCCCAAACAACCACACGGTCGCCGCCTCGGCTTTGCGCTTGGCTTGCTCTTTTTCAACGACCCACTGGGGCTTTTTCATGGCACTCTCTTTCCTCTGCAAAAGGCTTTCCCCTTCCTGCCGCGCGCAATCTCCAAGCACAAGCATCCTTTTGGCATTTTTCCTGTTGACGCCCCCCGATCCCGATTGTATCCACCCCCCCACACGACGCGGTGCAACACGCACCTTGATGCCTCTGGCATCCTTCGTGGGCGACGGGCTGCAAGGTGCGGCAGCGGACTGTAACTCCGCCGGGGAGACCCACGCCTGGTTCGATTCCAGGTCGCCCACCACTTTCCTCCCTTTATTCTTTACTGAAACCCATGCGGCATTGCCCTTTGCGACGTGGCCGCCAGCCGCTTCGATGGCCGCCACTGGTTTGCGCGGCGGGCGCGTTGATGTCGGCCAAGGTCACACATGCGCGCAAACCGGGCTCTGCAAAGGCGACTGCAGAGCAGGTCCGAGGCGAATATCTGCCAGAGCCGAGGCGGAGCCCCGCCAGATTTTTGCAAAACCCAAATGAAAGTGGTTGATCGGCGGGGCAATTTGCGGCCCCCTGAGAGGGACCCGCGGGAGGCGGGGTAATTTCTGGGAGGATTAAGAATGTTTAACAAGATCAAGTTCGGCGCGTTGTTCGCCGGAGCACTTGCCGTTTCCACCGTCGCTTCGGCGCCTGCCGCGAAGGCCAGCGAATTCATCAATATTCTGACCGGGGGCACCTCGGGCGTGTATTATCCGCTCGGCGTGGCGCTTTCGACTCTCTACGGGAAGGGGATTGAGGGCGCACGTACGCAGGTGCAATCGACAAAGGCCTCTGTCGAGAACCTCAACCTGCTGCAACAGGGCAAGGGTGAACTGGCCTTTGCGCTCGGGGATTCCGTCAAATATGCGTGGGAAGGCAATGCGGATGCAGGATTCAAAGCGCCGCTGACCAAGCTGCGCGCCATTGCTGCGATCTATCCGAACTATGTGCAAATCGCCGCTCTGGGCGAAACAGGGGCCACGACAGTTGCGGATCTCAATGGCAAAAGCCTGTCTGTTGGCGCGGCGAAATCGGGAACCGAGCTGAACGCGCGGGCGATCTTTGCGGCCATGGGGATGAGCTATGACGATCTGGGCAAACTCGAATATTTGCCCTTCTCGGAATCGGTCGAACTGATGAAAAACCGTCAACTGGATGCGACGCTGCAATCCTCCGGCCTTGGCAATGCCGCGTTGAAGGATCTCTCATCCTCGCAAGAGATCACCTTCCTCTCGATCCCGAAAGAGACTGCGGAGGCCCTTGGCGCACCCTATATTGCGGGTGTTATTCCGGCCGGAACCTATGCGGGCCAAGAGGCGGACGTGCCGACGGTGGCTGTGGTCAACTTCCTCGTGACGCATGAGGATGTGTCTGAAGAAACCGCCTATCAGATGACCAAACTGATGTTCGAGCATCTCGATACGCTGAAAGCGGCGCATTCGGCGGCGGGCGGCATCACTTTGGAAGACGCGGTCAAAGGCTCGCCGATCCCGCTGCATCCGGGGGCAGAACGCTATTACAAAGAGCAAGGCCTCCTGTAAGCGCTCCACATTCCCAATTGACGCTTTTGAGGCGGTCCGGCCGGGTCGGGCCGCCTTTGCAAAAGGATCATCCCCATGACAGAGACTTCCAACAGCCCCGATCAGACCGCTGATCTCGGGCTGCATGACCCCTTGGCCGAAAGCTTCCCCGCAACGCGGGAAGGCCGCGCGCTCTTCTGGCTCGCCGTGGCGTTTTCGGCCTTCCAGATCTCCATCGCCGCGCATTTGATTGACCTACCAAGCCAAGTGACGCGGGTCATTCACGTCGGTTTCCTGCTCGCGCTCGGGATGCCTTTGCTGGCTTTGGCCAAGCGCTACGGGCCTTTGGGCCGCGCGCTTGGCTATGCGATCGCCCTCGCCGGGGTTGCTATCGCGATCTACCAATGGGCTGAATATACCGAACTCCTGCTGCGTGCCGGTGATCCGCTGCCGATTGACATTGCCTTCGGCGCGGTGGCACTGGCCTCGATCTTTGCGGCGGCATGGATGCTGATGGGGCCTGCGCTTCCGATCATCTCCGGCCTGTTCCTGTCCTATGCGCTCTGGGGAGAATATCTGCCCGCGCCGCTCGATCATCGCGGCTATGATATGCGCCAAGTGATCGAGCATCTCTCATACGGAACCGAAGGGATTTACGGGATTCCGACCTATGTGTCCTCGACCTATATCTTCCTGTTCATCCTGTTCGGCGCGTTCCTGGAAAAGGCAGGGATGATCAAGCTGTTCACCGATGTCTCGCTGGGGCTTGTGGGCGACAAGATGGGCGGGGCTGCGAAGGTTTCGGTGCTGTCCTCGGGCCTGATGGGCACGATTTCCGGCTCTGGTGTGGCCAATGTGGTGACCACGGGGCAATTCACCATCCCGCTGATGAAACGCTTCGGCTACCGACCTGCCTTCGCGGGCGGCGTGGAGGCGACCGCCTCGATGGGCGGGCAGATCATGCCGCCCGTCATGGGGGCGGTGGCCTTTGTGATGGCTGAAACCTTGGGCGTGGAATATGTCGAGGTGGTCAAGGCCGCGCTGATCCCCGCGATCCTCTATTTCATGGGCGTGTTCTGGATGGTGCATCTGGAGGCAGGCAAACGCGATCTGCGGGGCCTCTCGAAAGCGGAAATGCCTTCTGCGATGCGCGCGCTCAAGGAGGGGTGGTTCCTGATCCTGCCGCTCGGGGTGCTCGTCTATCTGCTGTTCTCGGGCTATACGCCGCTCTTCGCTGGGACGGTTGGTCTGGCGCTGACGGGCGGGTTGATCCTTGGTGGGACAGTGGCTTTGGGCCTGCCTGCGGGGGTGATCCGCGTGGTCTTCTGGGTCGTGCTGGGCTTTGTTGCGGCGGCGTTCTTTAAATTCGGACTGGAGGTTGTGCTCCTCGCCCTGCTCATTCTGATCGCGATCAACGCGGCCTCCAAGGGGGGGCGCGAGACGCTGGCGCTCTGCCGTGACAGCTTGGCGGACGGCGCGAAAACCGCACTTCCGGTGGGGATCGCCTGCGCGCTTGTGGGGGTGATCATCGGCGTGATGACCCTGACCGGGGCGGCCAATACGTTCGGGCAATTTATCGTCGGCGTCGGCCAGAGCAGCCTGTTCCTCTCGCTGGTTCTGACAATGATCACCTGTATTGTGTTGGGGATGGGGATTCCGACAATCCCGAATTACATCATCACCTCGTCCATCGCCGGGCCTGCGCTATTGGAACTCGGTGTGCCGCTCCTCGTGAGCCATATGTTTGTGTTCTACTTCGGTATTCTGGCCGATCTGACGCCCCCCGTGGCGCTGGCCTGCTTTGCCGCTGCCCCGATTGCGAAGGAAAGCGGGCTGCGGATCAGTTTCGAGGCGGTCAAGGTCGCGGCGGCGGGTTTTGTGGTGCCGTTCATGGCGGTCTACACGCCTGCGTTAATGTTGCAGGATGGCGGACCTATGGCAGAGGCCATCGGCTATTGGCCTGCAGTAGCCTATGTCGTCACCAAAGCGGTGATTGCGCTGGCGCTTTGGGGCGCGGCGGTGATCGGTTGGCTGGGACGACCGCTCGCGATTTGGGAGCGCGCAATTGCAATGGCAAGCGGCTTCTGCCTCGTCGCGGCCTTCGCAATCACCGATGAGATCGGCTTTGCTCTCGCCCTCATCTTCGCCATCCTCTTGTGGCGCAAACGGACATGAGCGCTTGCCTGATGGCGGGCGCACTCTCCCTCGCGCTGGGTAGCGCGGGGGAGTTCCGCATGGAATGGACACATTCCGTCGAAAAAGAAACATGGCGCGAAACTTGGGCGGTCGAAGGCGGCAAGCTATGGCTGCGCCGCGCAGCGGTCAAAGGGTCCGGCGCGGGAATGGAACCGGGGCCGGAGGGATGGTTCGAGGACGGGTATTGGATTTGGGAACCCAAACCTTTGGGGGTAACGGAGCTTGTGCTTGCCTCCTCGGGGGAGACGGTCTCGGGTTGGACGATCTGCGGGACAGACTGCATGACCCTTGGCGCGACTGCGGACGCGCCTATAGTGGTGAGACCTTGTGAGGAGCCAGCGGGAGACGGCGAATGATCACGACACAGGTGCGGCGCGCGCGCGGCCCCGCTTTGGCGGGAATGGTGCTGTTGACCTGTGTCGCGATGCTGGCGGGCGGGCTTGCGTGGCGGACCGCGCTGCGCACGATTGACGCGCGCTTGGAACAAAGCCTGATCCTGACACTGCGCGCCTTGGAGACCGAAATCGACCGCTTCCGCTATCTGCCGCAGGTTGCAGGACAGGATGCGCGGATCGCCGCGACCATTCGCAGCCCGACTGATCCGCTCGGCATCGCCGCCACCAACCGCTATCTGGAAAAAATCACCGCACTTGCCGAGGCGAGCCATCTCTATCTGATGGATGATACGGGGATCACACTGGCCGCGTCGAACTGGGCGCTGGCGGAGAGCTTTGTCGGTCATGATTACAGTTTCCGGCCCTATTTTCAGCAGGCCGTCGCGCAGGGGGATGGCGCATTCTATGCGATTGGCGTCACGACGGGGACGCCGGGGTATTTCCTCGCCGCCAAGATCGTCGCAGGAGCCGATGTGGGCGTCGTTGTTGTAAAGATCGACCTCACCCCATTGGAACACGCATGGATCGCCGCGGATTTGGCCACAGCAGTCGTTGACCCTGACGGGGTGGTGTTCCTCTCCGGCAAGCCCGATTGGCTCTACCGCCCGCTTGCGCCGCTCACGCCGGATATTTTGGCCCGGATCGACGAAGATCGCGCCTATGTCGGGGCGGATCTGGCGGCGGCAAAGCCGCTGCAACGTGGATCACCGGATTGGATTTTCGACGATCATTCGGGGCGTCTGCGGGCGCGCTCGGCGGCCTTCAGCGGCGGCTGGCGGGTGGTCGCGGCAGAGCCCGTGACACCGGCGCTCTATGCGGCGCTTGGCTGGGGCACCGGCATGGCGCTTTTATGTGGTTTCGGGATCGGGCTGGCCAAAATCCAGCGCCAAAGGCGGCAACTGGTGACGCTAAGGCTGCGGCAGTCGGATATGTTGGAGCGAAAAGTGGCGGAGCGCACGGAACGTCTGGCGCTGGAAATCGAGGCGCGGCGACAAATTGAGGCCGAACTGCGCGCGGCCCAGGAAACCCTGATCCATTCGGAAAAAATGGCCGCCCTCGGGCGGATGTCCGCGGCGATTGTGCATGAGATCAGCCAACCCTTGGCGGCGATGGAGGCCAGTTTGGCGGCGGCCGAGCTGTCATTGCAAACGGCCTCTGCCAAGACCGCGCCCCGGATCGAAACGGCACGCAATCTGATCCGGCGGATGCAGCGTACGACCAAGCACCTCAAATCCTTTTCCCGCAAGGAGGAGGGACGTCTTGAAGTCATTGATGCGGTTTTGGTGGTGGAAAGTGCGCTTGATCTGGTGCAGCCGCGCGCGCGCGCCGTCGGGGTGGTGCCGCGACTGATCCGGCCCGCGGCGGCAATGCTGGTGCGCGCGGGCCGGGTGCGGCTGGAACAGGTCTTGGTGAATCTGCTCCTGAATGCGATGGATGCCGTGGAAGGCGAGGCAGGAGGCAAAATCGAAGTGACGCTGGAGGAGAGGGCGGGTGAACTGCGAATTTCGGTCAGCGACACGGGGTCCGGCATCGCGCCCGAAGATCTCGCGCGGGTGACGGAGCCATTCTTCTCGACCAAGACCAACAGCGAGGGGCTGGGCCTCGGGCTGGCCATCTCACAGGCGATCCTGGCCGAGTTCGGCGGGCGCTTCGAGATCCGATCCACACGAGAAACGGGTACGGTGATGACGGCGATTTTACCAAGGTATCAGGGGGGTGCAGAATGACAGCAATGATCCATGTGGTCGAGGATGACGCCGATCATTGCGCGGCTCTGTGCGATCTGATCGAGGCAAGCGGCTACCATGCCCAGGGGTTTTTGAACGGCTCAGAGGCGCTGGCGACGCAGCGCGTGCCCGATCTGGTCGTTACCGATTTGCGGATGCCGGGTATGGACGGGTTCGAGGTCCTGCGTCAGTGGAAGGACCGCGCGGCGGATCTACCACTGATCGTGATCACAGGGCATGGCGATGTGCCGCACGCGGTGCGCGCGATGCGTCAGGGGGCTGAGGATTTTCTGGAAAAACCCTATGATGCCTCGCATCTGATGGCGGTGATCGCGCGGGCTCTCAAAGCGGGACAGATGCGGGCCGAATTGGCGCAGCTTCGCTCCCAGATTGCCGCGCGTGACAGCACGGAGATTCTGGGGCAATCCGCCTCGATCATCGCGCTGAGAGATCGGATCGCGGCATTGGGGCCGCTCGACCTAGATCTGATCGTGACAGGGGAGACCGGCACGGGCAAGGAACTGGTGGCCCGCGCGCTTCATGCCGCCAGCCCGCGCGCGCAGGGGCCTTTCGTTGCGGTAAACTGCGCGGCGCTGCCGGAAAGCCTGTTCGAGATGGAGATGTTCGGCCATGTCGCAGGGGCCTTTCCGGGCGCGCACGATAAAATCGGCAAGCTGGAGGCGGCGGCGGGCGGCACGCTGGTTCTCGATGAAATCGAGGCGATGCCCGCAGCATTGCAGCCCAAGCTGTTGCGGGCCTTGCAAGAGCGGCAAGTGGAGCGACTTGGCGAGAATATACTGCGCCCGCTCGATCTGCGGATCATCGCGCTGTCCAAGAGCGACCTGAGCAAGCGAACGCTTGATGGCAGCTTTCGCGCCGATCTGTTTTACCGCCTGGCCGGTGCACAGATCACCCTCGACCCGCTGCGCGGCTTGGGCGACGACATCACGCTTTTGTTCAGCCATTTCGCGCAAGCGGCGGCCGCACGGTACGGGCGGGACACGCCTGCAATCTCCTACGGGTTTCGCCAGCACCTTGCAAAGCGCGGATGGGCGGGCAATGTGCGCGAGTTGAAGGCGGCGGCGGAGCGGTTTGCCTTGGGGTTGGATCTGCCCGACGGTACCCCCGCAACGCAAGAGGCGGGCAGTTTAGCGGACCGTGTTGCGGCCTATGAGGCACGTGAAATCGCCGCGACTTTGGAACGGTGCCGCGGCAATACCGAACGCACGGCGCAGGCCTTGGGCATCGCGCGACGCACCCTCAACGACAAGATCGCGCGCTATCAAATTCGCATTTGAAGGGTCATGTGATTGCCGCCCGAATGGGCCCTCGTTCACAATGCGAGACTGCGACGGTCTGCTGTGGTTACACCCATGCGGAGGATTGTTCCCTCTATGTCACACTGACGGGGCAAGAGCAGATGGAATGCGGCATGCTGAACACACACTTTTTGACACACTCCCGAGGGATTATAAATCTGGCAGGGTCTAATCCTTTGAAAAATGGTGCCCCCACACGGACTCG
>NZ_PYIB01000071.1:0-724 GCF_009129705.1 Roseobacter sp. TSBP12 | reverse complement strand
AAAAAACTGCCTCACGCTTGAGCGAGGCTCTTCTATCGGGCATTACTCCTATATTGATGCCCATTCCATAAACGGCGTAATCCTCCGAACCGGTGCGACTTTACGTGAATATTGCTGGGTACAGTGCCGCAGTGGCTTGAACTCTGTTGGTGAAGGTCTTGAAATAGGCGAACGCGCCTATGTCGGCCCGTTCAGCTCCATCGGAGTCGGCGGCAAAGTCACGATAGGTGCAGGTACGCAGATCGGAGCGGGTCTACGCTTGTCTGCAGAATCACACGAGATCGGCGAGAACAATACATTCACAGACGGCTCGGTGAAACGGAGCGGAATCGAGATAGGCCGCGATGTCTGGATGGGAAACAGTGTTACCATACTGGACGGAGTGACTATCGGAGACGGCGCTGTAATCGGCGCGGGATCTGTCGTCACACGCTCGATCGCTCCAAATATGGTTGCCTTTGGTGCCCCTGCAAGAGAAATCCGTCGCGTCGACCAGAAGATTCCCACTCAGGAAAATGAGGATTATGAATGACGCGCGTTCTATTTGATTGCCGCCCAGTCCGCCCCCCGATCAGCGGCGTAGCTCGGTATTGTCTTGGAGTGTCAGAAGCACTCTTACGCACGACCGACTATCGACTTGATGCTTTCGTCCAAGAAGAAAAGGGAACCAACGAGTTTGTCGATCTAATCTCGCAACAGGCGCGAATTGTCCCGTCGCGGTTTT
>NZ_PYIB01000070.1:0-22578 GCF_009129705.1 Roseobacter sp. TSBP12 | reverse complement strand
GCCATATCCTGCCAACGTCTTTCTTCTCTCCTTCGCTTATATCTCAATACGTCACATTGCGCAATATTGCTTTTTGCATGATGTGTCTTTTTGAGAGCGTTTGGGAACGCTTTCAAAGCCCCCGTGCAGCGCGACACGGATCAAGCCCAGTGGTCACTGATGCGTGGAAGGAGAGGGGAACAAGCTGCCGAAACGGGTGCCTAAGCAGCACGTGACGACAGGCAAATCGAGCGCCCGAACCGGTTACGGATCGGGTGCCATGTACACGAAAACTGCCCGCGCTCGAGGGCGCGAGTCACGCCCTATGAGGGCGTCACGAAGCTTTTGAGAGACCGTGTCAGACCCCTGCGGATCTGAAGACCCGCAGGGGTATCTGGGTCAGTGACCCATTACGTCAGTGCGCAGGCCGTCGTAGCGGCTGCGGGCGATCAGCGCCTCGGTCTCGAGGCTGTCGAGCGTCTCGGGATGGGCGTCTTCATCGAAGGCGGCAAGGTAGGCCTCGAAGGCCATGTCGGCTTGCAGTTCGGCGAGGTCGATGGATTGTTCGAGTGTCATGATGTGATCCGGCCCAACGATCGTCGCCCAAACGGATCGTGGAAAAGACCGGGGGCATGAGAGCGGGCTGCACCCGGCACGGGGCGGAATGAAATGGAGCACGCCGGGGGCAGGTTTGTTGTGAGCGATGCCCCGCAGCGCGTAAAGCGCATCAGCCGTCCAGAAACCTGCCCCCGGCGTTGCCGTCCGCTCGACCCCGGGCTAGCGATCTCTAAGGCCAACAGGTCGACGGAAAGGCGCGCGGCGGTGACCTTCACGTGAGACGTTGCCCTGGGATGCATGACGATGATTTGCGATTTCGTTGCCTGCGGCACAGGGCGAATTCGCCGCCCCTGGGAGCCTCGCAAAGACACCCCTGGGCGGGTTGCTCGACTGCCGGAAGGGGTGCGCTTGGCTCGCTAAATGGGCTCCCAGTTCTCACTGCTGACTTTCGGTTTCGCCTCTGGCTTGCACGATCAACGCCGTCACTGAACAGAACTATTGAAACCGCATCTGCGACTTATCCAGTCTGACTACCCGACTCTATGTCCACGTCCGAAATATCCGGCATCCTTCGGACACCGATAGTGCGCCGGTCGAGGGCTAGTTCCCCGGAACGAGAAAAAGCCAGACCGCCGAAGCGGTCTGGCCGTTAGCTTAGGCGGCGTCTTTGGGCCCCCAGGGGATAACGGCCTGCAGGGACAGATCGTCCTGGTTCGCCGCCTTGCCGAGGTTGGCGTTGAAGCCGTGGTCGCGGATGGTCAGCGTGAAGTAGTCCGCGCCGGTCTCCTTGTTCTGCTTCTTCCAGATGCCGCCGCACTCGACCAGCTTTCCGCGCGGGGAGCGGCCGAGGACGCGGTGCGTCGGGGCCATCGGGTTCGCGCTCGCGACGGGTTCGACCGTGATGTCGAGGTCGAAGGTCAGGGTCGAGATGGAGCCTGTGCCCTTGGCGGTTTCGATGTCGGCGCTGGTGAATTTGATGCAGTTCGTGGTCATTGCTCTTCTCCTTGTTTGCGTTGCAATGATGGTCACCTTGCAGCTGGCCAAGGCCCGGCCACACCGAAGGCGAAGCGCAGCGGAGAGGGGCAGGCGCCGGTCTTTTTGATGCGCGAGGAATGACCCACCTTTGGTCTTTGGTGGGTCAGGGGAAAAAGATCGGCGACAACCTTTGTGGACGGGACGACAGCTGCGACCAACATGTCATGCAACTCAGACATCGGGAGAAGTGCGGTGGCCATGAACGAAAGTGGAGGAACAGCTGAGAGAGATGCCAGGGGCGGCGTCATTTCTGCCCTCTCGCCCCGAGCCGTACCCGGACGAGTTAGAGCTTTGCCGAGCCCTGCCCAACGTGTCGCGACGGCTAGCATCTGTGGCAAAGCGATGTGTGTCATCAGGCTGGCCATCCCCAAGAAGACCGTCGAGGCATCTGCATTTGGCGCGGTTCATCCGGGCGTCGAACGGAACAGACAAGCGGTCGCGATAGCTAGCTGTTTCATGCATCGCGCTGATTCCCGGCCCTCTGCCAGCTACGACCAATGCAATCCGGTGGTCGTCGAACATCGTTTGCAGCCGGTAATGACGGCGCAGAATAGCGTATCGGGCAAAGCGAGGACTATCACCGGCTGGGACTCGCGGGACGAGGCCATTTAGACACCCCCCCGCCCCAGCGACCGTTACCGGAACGGCCGCGATGAAGCGTTGCCACGACCATGCGACGGCTGGTCGGGCTGGCTCCGGAGGAGAGTGCCCGGCCAGCAGCACGTCGCAGGGAGAGGCGACGTTTCAGCTCGGGGAGGGCGGCTGCGTGCAGCCGACCGAGTAGGGCGCGGTCCTGATCAAAAGGCAGGAGGGGCCAAGATCTTACCTTGATATTGACTGCGCCTAGAACAGATCTCAGAAAGGTGCATTGCGTAAGCCTCTTTTTGTGTCGCCCTTCCTCGTGAAGTTGGCGCTGGCTAAATCCGCCACACTTTCCAGCAGCCGCATGTTCTGTTATTGTTCTCATTCGAAACCGTATTCCGATTCCCGAGTGTACCTCAGATGTGCAACCTCTACTCCCAGACAAAGAGCCAGGACGCGGTGCGTCACCTGTTCGACAACATGCTTGAGCAGGACGAGGATCTGGTTGACGCTACTGGGAACCTGCCTCCTTTGACCGACATCTGGCCTGACTATCCAGCACCGATCATCCGGCATGGTGAGGGCGCTGCCTGGGCGCTGACAATGGCCCGTTGGGGCATGCCGACCCCTGCGAAGTTCCTCGAAGGCAAACGTACCGACAAGGGTGTCACCAATATCCGCAACGTCGGCTCTCCCCACTGGCGGCGCTGGCTCGGTGTCGAACATCGCTGCCTCGTGCCCTTCACGAGCTTTTCGGAGATTGACGGGCGCCGGGGTGCGCCGCGCAATTCGTCGGTCTGGTTCGCTTTGGATGAGGATCGGCCGCTCGCCTTCTTCGCCGCGCTGCGAACGACATGGACCTCGGTGCGCAAGCTGAAGGAAGGCGAGGTGACAGCGGAGATCTTCGGTTTCCTGACCTGCCCGCCCAACGCCGAAGTTGCGCCGATCCACCCCAAAGCCATGCCCGTCGTCCTCACGCAGCCCGAGGAATGGCGACGTTGGTTGACCGCACCGGCCGAGGACGCCCTGAAGCTGCAGCGGCCCCTGCCGGACGGGATGCTGAAGATCGTTGCCGAGGGGGTGCGCGAGGATGCGGTTTGAGTCCGCTCCGAGCGAGCTCTTTGCCCTGGTCCGGCACCGGGTCCATGAGGCGGAAGGTCCGGGACGGCGCAGCTTCGCTTTGTTGCAAGCCGCCCGACACACCGAGGCCCTGATCTGGATCATTCCCGGTCATGCCCCGCACCAGTCAATGCTCCGGGGTCTGCCCGAAGGCGTCGGGGAGCGGCTGCATCTCATTCGCCCTGCAAACGAGACCGACCTGCTCTGGGCCGCGGAGGAAGCGCTGCGCTCTGAAGGGGTCGGACTGGTAATCGCGGAGCCGGAAAAGCCCCTCTCCCTGATCGCCGGGCGACGCCTGCAACTGGCCGCGGAAGCTGGGCGAACCACCGGGCTCATGCTGATCCGTGAAGGCCAGGGCAGCAATGCTGCAGAGACGCGGTGGCATTGTACCCCGATTGCGGCGGAACGGCGGGACTCGACTCTGCATCAATGGGCTCTTATTTAGAACAAAAGGGAAACATTAAGAGCTTGGACTGTGCACTGGAATGGTAAGACGGCTGCTGTCGATCCGGTTTCCGCGGCTTGCAAGCGACACGAGCCAGCGGAGACGTCCCGTTGAGGGACCGTTCGCCCTGATCCATAGGTCAGGGAATGCCGATCATGTGCATTGTCTGAACCAAGCCGCCGAGACGCGGGGATTGCGCCTCGGCATGGCGGCGGCCGATGCGCGCGCCATCTGTCCCGAGCTGATAACGCGGCCCGCCGATCTGGCGCGAGAGGCGGCCGCACTGGCAGGCCTCAGACGCTGGGCGGGGCGTTATTCGCCGATGGTGGCGCGCGACGGCCCGGACGGGCTTATCGCCGATATCTCCGGTGTGCCGCATCTCTTCGGCGGCGAGGCTGAAATGCGGGCCGACCTTCATGCGCGGCTGGAACGGGTCGGCCTGACCCTCTCGAGCGCCATCGCCGAAACCCGTGGCGCAGCCCAGGCGCTGGCCCGTCATGGCGGCGGCATCCTGCCCGAGGGCGCGGCGAAGGAGGGTATCGCGAGCCTACCCGTCTCAGCGCTGAGGATCGGGAGCGATGTGGCGGAAGGTCTCGCCCGGATGGGGCTGAACAGGATCGGCGATCTCACCGATCTGCCGCGTGCGCCCCTCGCGCGACGGTTCGGTCCGGCTCTGGTGCTGCGTCTCGACCAGGCGCTCGGCCTTCAACCGGAGCCGGTCTCTCCCGAGGCGGACGCGCCGTATTTCGGGGTGCGGCTGACCATGCCGGAACCTATCGGCCTCGAGGCCGATGTCATGTCGGGCCTCGCGCGCTTGCTAGACCGACTCTGCAGCACACTTGCCCAACACCATCGCGGCGCACGGCGGCTGCGGCTTGAACTGCACCGGGTCGACCGGGAAACCGCGCAAGTCGAGATCGGGCTGGCCCGGCCGATGCGTGATCCCGAGCGGATTGCGGCGCTCTTTGCAAAAGGCGTGTCGCAGGTCGAAGCTGGGTTCGGGATCGAAGCGCTGCGCCTCGTTGCCCATGTGACCGAAGACCTGCCACCTGAGCAGATCGGCGGACCCCGAACGATAGACCGCGAGGACGCGCTGGCCGATCTCTTCTCGCGGCTCGGCAACCGGCTGGGCTTCGACAGGGTCCTGCGGCTCCTGCCTGCCGCCAGCAAAATCCCCGAGCGGAGCTTTTTAGTAGCACCGGCCGCCTATAGCGCCGCTGAATCTCCGCCGCCACATCGTGGACCAGATCGACCGATCATCCTCTTTCCGCCTGAGCTGGTCACGACGAAAGGGCTTGGACAACCCGGTCATCCCCCCGCCCGGTTCGCCTGGCGGCGCATGTCTTTCACCACGCTACGTGCGGACGGACCGGAACGGATCGCACCGGAATGGTGGTTCGACGATCCGGCCTGGCGCTCGGGCCTGCGCGACTACTGGCGGGTAGAAACCCAGGAGGGCCCACGGCTTTGGCTCTACCACACGCCACAGGCCCCGACCTGGCCCGCGCAGAGCTGGTTCGCGCAGGGAGAGTTCGCATGACCGGCTATGCGGAGCTCTGCGTGACGAGCAATTTCACCTTTCTGACCGGGGCCTCGCACCCCGAGGAACTGGTTACGCGTGCCGCCGAGTTGGGCCTGAGGGCCATCGCCATCACCGACCGCAACTCGGTCGCGGGCGTGGTGCGGGCCTTCTCGGCCCTGAAGGAACTGGCCCGCCTGCGCGAGGAGGCCCGCGCCGCGAGCGAGGGGGCCGAGGCTGGTCCGGTGATCCGATCCCGGCAGGTGACCGATCATTCCAGCCGCCAGACGATGCAGCACATGCCGGCAGGCGATGCCCCCCGAATTCGGCCGGACATGGTGTTGCCGAAGCTGATCCCGGGCGCCCGGATCGTGCTGACCGACAGCGAGGTCGACTGGCTCGCCCTGCCCACGGACATTGCGGCCTGGTCGCGGCTGACCCGGCTTCTGTCCCTCGGCAAGCGGCGAGCCACGAAAGGCGAATGTCATCTGACGCGCAAGGATTTGTCGGAGTGGGGTCAGGGCATGGTGCTAATCGCGCTACCACCCGACCCGATGGAGCACCCGGTCCGAGCGTGTGCCAGTGATCTGCGGCATATGCTGCGCACCTTCCCCGGCCAGTGCTTTCTTGGCGCGGCCCCGCGCTATGACGGCCGCGACCCTACCCGCCTCGACCAGCTGGCGCGGATCGCCCAGGACACCGGCCTGCCGCTGGTGGCCCTTGGCGAGGTGATGATGCATCGCTCGTCTCGGCGTCCGCTAGCCGATGTCCTGACCTGCCTTCGCGAGGGCTGCACCATCGACACGATCGGGGAGCGTCGGCTGACCAATGGCGAACACCGGCTCAAATCCCCGGACGAGATGGCGCGGATGTTCCATCGCTATCCGGCAGCGATCCGGCGCACGCTGGAGATCGCCGACCGCTGCGCCTTCCGGCTGGACGATCTGCGGTATCAATATCCCGACGAGGCGCGGGACGGCGAGCCCGCGCAGGCGCGGCTCGAACGGCTGTCGCGGGAGGGGCTGCATTGGCGCTATCCAGAGGGGCCGCCCGCCCGCATTGTGACGCGGGTCGACAAGGAACTGAAGCTCATCGGCGAGATGACGTATGCGCCGTATTTCCTGACGGTCAATGACATTGTGGCGTTCGCGCGCTCGCAGGGCATTCTGTGCCAAGGCCGCGGGTCGGCCGCCAATTCGGTCGTCTGCTACCTGCTCGGCGTGACCGAAGTGCCCCCCGAGAGCATCACCCTGATCTTCGAACGCTTCATCTCAAAAGAGCGCGGCGAGCCGCCGGATATCGACGTAGATTTCGAGCACGAGCGGCGCGAAGAGGTGATCCAATGGATCTACGAGCGATACGGACGCCATCGCGCCGGGCTGACCGCGACCGTGATCCATTTCCGTTCACGTGCCGCGATCCGCGAGGTCGGCAAGGTCATGGGGCTGAGCCAAGACATAATCGCGCGGCTTTCGGGCCAGATCTGGGGCTGGTCGTCCAGCGCCCCGGGAGAAGATCGGATGCGCGACGCCGGGATCGATCCGTCCGACGGGCGCGTGGCGCTGGCAGCGAAGCTGATCGGCGAGATCATTGGGTTTCCCCGGCATCTGAGCCAGCATGTCGGCGGCTTCGTGATCACCCATGGCCGGCTCGACGAGCTCTGCCCAATCGAGAATGCCGCGATGGAGGATCGCACCATTATCGAGTGGGACAAGGACGATATCGACGCGCTCGGGCTCATGAAGGTCGATGTGCTGGCGCTCGGCATGCTGACCTGCATCCGCAAGGCCTTCGGGCTGCTGGAGGATCACCGTCACCTGAAGCTGAGCCTCGCCAATGTGCCACCCGAGGATCCTGTGGTTTACGATATGCTCTGCAAAGCCGATGCGGTCGGGGTCTTTCAGGTCGAAAGCCGGGCGCAGCTCAACTTCCTGCCGCGCATGCAGCCGCGAAAATTCTACGATCTGGTCTGCGAGGTCGCCATCATCCGCCCCGGCCCGATCCAGGGCGGCATGGTTCATCCCTTCATCAACCGCCGTCAGGGCAAGGAAAAGGTCGAAGACCTCGGCCCCGCCATGATGGAGGTGCTGGGGCGCACCTATGGCGTCCCCCTCTTCCAAGAACAGGCCATGCAGATCGCGGTGGTCGCGGCCGGCTTCTCGGCCGGCGAGGCGGACCGGCTGCGCCGCTCACTCGCAACCTTCAAGCGGATGGGCTCCATCGGCGCGTTCCGCGAGCGGTTCATCTCGGGCATGTTGGCCCGCGGCTACGAGGCGGGGTTTGCGCAGCGATGTTTCGCCCAGATCGAAGGCTTCGGCAGTTATGGCTTCCCGGAAAGCCATGCGGCGAGCTTTGCGCGGCTGGTCTATATCTCGGCTTGGCTGAAGCGCCACCATCCGGCGGTTTTCACCTGTGCCCTGCTGAACAGCCAGCCGATGGGCTTCTACGCCCCCGCGCAACTCGTCCGCGACGCGCGTGAGCATGGCGTCGAGATCCGGGCCGTCTCGGTCAATCATTCGGCCTGGGACTGCACCCTCGAGCCACGCGGCGACGGAACGCTGGCGTTGCGGCTCGGGTTTCGGCAGATCAAAGGCATGCGGGAGGAGGATGCAGTCTGGATCGAGGCCGCCCGCGGCAACGGCTACGTGGACGTCGAAAGCCTGTGGCGCCGGGCTGGTGTCAGGCCGGTCGCACTGGAACGGTTGGCGGAAGGGGATGCCTTCGCCTCGCTCGGTCTCAATCGGCGCGATGCGCTCTGGGCCGCCCGGGCGTTGCGAGGGCCAAAGCCCCTGCCCCTTTTCGGGGCCGACGGTGAGGGCGGAGCGGAACCGCAGGTTACGCTGCCGGCGATGACGCTCGGGCAGGAGGTGATCGAGGACTACCTGGCACTGCGGCTTTCTCTGCGCGCCCATCCGATGGAGTTGCTGCGGCCGCGCTTGCCGGACAGTCTGCCGCATGAACGTCTGGATCGAACCACCGGGCGCATCACGGTGACGGGTCTCGTGATCACGCGGCAACGGCCTGGCACGGCCTCGGGCGTGATTTTCCTGACGCTGGAGGACGAAACTGGCGTGACCAACGTTGTGGTCTGGAGCCGGGTCTACGAGACCTTTCGCAAGGCGGTGATCGCCGGGCGGCTTCTGCGCGTCACTGGCCGGATCGAACGCGAGGGACAGGTCGTTCATGTGATCGCCGAGCGGATCGAGGACATCTCGCCGATGCTTTCGAGCCTTGGGCAACCGGCCACCGACGCAGGAGGTCGCCAGCCCGGTTCAGTAGGCCACGCCACGTTCGGCGGCCGCGGTTCAACGGCCCGGCATCCGCGTGAACAGGGAAAGAAGTTGTTTCCAAGCCGGGATTTTAACTAAGGCGTGCCCTCATATCGGTCGCAATAAGCGGGGCCAATATCGTGACCACTGGAAATGCAGACTCAATTGGTAGGACGGGTGTCGCAGCAGATGACCTCAAGGCAACGACAATCAAGTTTCCCCTTGAATGCTTCAGTCCAAAAAATCAGGTTGCTTCAACGACAAGGCCATCGAAACAGGCGGAACACATTTTGATTGAACTGAAAATCGAACTTATTGGCATCAAACCACCCATCTGGCGCCGGATCTTCGTGCCGAATGACATCAGCTTGGACATCCTGCATTCCGTTCTTCAGGGCGCTATGCCGTGGCAAGACTATCATTTGCATGAGTTCGAGATTGGCGAGGACAGGTTCGAGGCCCGCGACGAAAGTGACGACAGCTGGGATCCTGACGATGGCCGAAAGGACGAGAAGAGGTTTACTCTTGGAGAGCTGGTCAAGAAAGGCAGTCAGTTCACATACACTTACGATTTCGGCGATGGTTGGCGACACCTCGTCACTGTCGAGAAAGTTGGCAAAACAACCGGAAGACCAGATCAGGACTTTCCCGCCTGTGTTGCCGGAGAACGCGCGTGTCCGCCAGAGGACAGTGGGGGGCCCTACTCTTACGAAGAGTTTCTCGACGCACTGACCGACAAACACCACCCGGAACATCGTGATACAAAGCAATGGGCGGGCGCGTTCGAACCGGAAGTGTTCAGCGTGCAGCAAGCCAATGCAGCCGTCGGTGCGATGTTTGTTTGGGCAAAAGAGCGCCGCGATCGAAAGTGAAACCTGACTCTGGTTTGGCGCAGCTGCTTCGACATGAGCACAAAGCTCCAACTTTTCGATCCGAATGGCCGGGTGTCTTCTCAGCCCTTCGAGGGCATCCCCGCCCTGCTTTGCTGGTGAGCTTCAGAGCCGACAACCACCAATCTCTTTGAGAATGTGAAAATTTGTCCATCCTTGACGGACTATCTCACAGGTCTCCACAGAAACAAGTGGCGGTCTCTTTAAAAATATATCATTGTGTCGCTTATGAGCGGACAAGAACACGAAAAACTAAAGAACCTTCTTGAGGCTGTCCCCACGGGGTTCCTCGTGGACTCCGTCTGGCTTGAGCACCACGGGATAGGCCGGCGTTCGTCCTACGCTTATGTCCAACGCGGCTGGCTAGAACGCCTTGGCCGCGGCGTCTTCCGCCGCCCCGCACCAAGCAGCGCCACCACGAACACACTCGACTGGAAGACCTGCCTGCTCTCGCTCCAGCACATCATGCACTACCCTGTCCATATCGGCGGGGTGACGGCATTGAGCCTGCAAGGCTATGCGCACTATCTCTCCCTCGGAGACAAGAGCACGGTTTGGCTCTACGGCTCAAAAATCCCCAACTGGCTCGAAAAACTGCCGCTCAACGCCGAACTCCGCCCACGCAGCGTATCGCTGTTCTCCGATCCGGAGTTGGGTGTCGCTGACACACTAAATAATCTCAACGAGACAGCATCGTCCCTGCCATGGGACTGGAAACTGGTGATGTCCTCGCCGGAACGCGCGATCCTCGAAGCGCTGGACGAGTTGCCGAATCAAGAGAGCTTTCACAACCTCGACATGGCGTTCGAAAGCCTGACGACGTTGCGCCCGAGAACCCTCGCGGCGCTGCTCAGCAGTTGCAAGAAGATCAAGGTCAAACGCCTGTTCTTCGTGTTCGCCGACCGCCACGACCATGCCTGGCGCAAGCGACTCGATCCGGAAGAGTTCGACCTCGGCAGCGGCGACCGCGCATTGGTTAAAGGCGGCAAGATACATCCGCGCTACAGGATCATGGTGCCCGAAGAGTTTGTAAGAAAGGAACGTGGTCATGGCGCGTGAAGACTATGCCGCCCAAGTGGCCCTGCTCGTGCGCATACTGCCGTATGTCGCAAAGGAAGAGATATTTGCGCTGAAGGGCGGGACGGCCATCAACCTCTTCTATCGCGACCTTCCGCGCCTCTCGGTCGATATCGATCTGACCTATCTGCCTGTCAAAGACCGCGCCGAAAGCCTCGCCGAAATCAACGACGCGATGGACCGGATTGCCGCCGCCATCGAAGACGGCATCACCGGTGCCAACGCGCAGCGTATTGCGGGCGGTGGCGGCGGCGCCACACGCGCGCTCGCACGCCTCGGTGCAGCCGAAATCAAGATCGAAACCTCCCCTGTCACCCGCGGCGTCGTGCATGATCCGGAACAACGCGAAGTCTCGGAAGCCGTCGAGGAAGAGTTCGGATACGCGATGATGAACATCGTCTCCTTCGAGGATTTGTTCGGCGGTAAGCTACATGCGGCCGTCGATCGCCAGCACCCGCGGGATCTCTATGACGTCAAGCTCCTCTACGAGAACGAAGGGTTTACCGACGAGTTGTTCCGCACCTTTCTGATCTATGTGGCGAGTTCACCACGCCCGCCGCACGAACTGCTGAACCCAAACCTGATCAATCTGGATCAGCCCTACGCGCGAGAATTCGAGGGCATGACGAAGAAAGCGGTCAACCTTACGGAATTGATCGCAACGCGCGACCGCCTGATCGGGGACATCCAATCCCGAATGGATGAAGACGCGAAGAGGTTTCTGAGAACCCTGCATGAAGGCGATCCCGACTTCGACGCGATCGATCGCCATCAAGCGGCCAGGTTACCAGCCGTCAGATGGAAGCTGATCAACGTGAACACGCTGAAAGCAGAAAACCCCAAGAAGCATGCCGCCCAAGGCAAAGAGTTAGAGAAGCTCCTCGGCTGAAGATGGATCAGAGATGACTGATTTTGAGAACGATCCCGATCATGAAGAATGCTTGGTCACGGTTGTTGATGTGCTCGGCTTTCCAAGAGGTCTGCGGGCCGCCCCAGCTTCGAGACAGCCACTTCCAGCGCGTCAATCTTGTCTTCGCGCGACAGGGAAAAGTAAGTTTGGCTTTCTGTCATTGCGATGACGCGAGCGCGCTAAGTTCCTTGGCCAACTAGGTTGGCGCACAGGCGC
Organism: Roseobacter sp. TSBP12; assembly: GCF_009129705.1. Lineage (NCBI taxonomy): Bacteria > Pseudomonadati > Pseudomonadota > Alphaproteobacteria > Rhodobacterales > Roseobacteraceae > Roseobacter > Roseobacter sp. TSBP12. The sequence goes on along the minus strand of NZ_PYIB01000070.1, from coordinate 10,979 downwards.
GAAGGCTCAGAAGCTCGCGCTGCTCCTCTTCGTTCAGCGTCGCCTTGATACGCCTCAATGCCTGAGCAGCTTCGGATTTGCCGAAATAGGCGAGCGCCCGAAAGGCGTACCCGGCACGACTGATGGGTGCTCGAAGCTGCCAGCTCGGCACATGTTTAAGCTCGACGCTTTGCACTCCGAGTTTCAAATGACGGCTCGGCCCGGAGGTCCAATACACTTGACGGGAAGGATTCTGCGCCGAAATGCCGAGCAGGTTCGCTGCCGACGCTCCGCTTTGCGACACGCGCTCACCGGTTGATTTCGCAATGTGCTCAACCACGGCCTGAACCGAGGGCGCCCGGTTCCCGAAGCGGGTCTTCACAGGCGACGCGAACAATCCTCGCCTCACACGCATAAGCTCCCCTCGCCGCACCAGCCGCGACAGCGCCTGATCGACCGCCGCACGCTCTCCGAGGTGCAACAACTCCCGCGCCGACAGGGTCGCAAGAGGTGGTCCTGCTTTTTCGACCAGTTTGCAGCCTTGTTAAGGTGGACCAGGGTTTCTGTTCAGGCTGCTACTCTCATTGGTTCTGTTTTGCTTGCATATGCCTCGTCAGGGGTCAAGATTCCGTGGGTCGAATGCGGGCGCTCTACATTGTAGTAAGCCAGCCACTTTCCGATACCAGCCTTCGCCTCTGAGCCTTTCTCAAAGGCGTGCAAATAGACGCATTCGTACTTGAGGGATCGCCACAGCCGTTCGATCATGCGGTTGTCGATCCAGCGCCCTTTGCCATCCATGCTGATCTTGATCTTGGCGTCGGTCAGGACTTCGATCCAGTCGCCACTGGTGAACTGGCTGCCTTGGTCGGTGTTGAATATCTCCGGCGTGCCGTGATTGGCCAAGGCCTCTTTCAGCGCCTCAATGCAGAATGTGGCGTCCATGCTATTTGACAGCCGCCATGCCAGCACCTTGCGGCTGTACCAATCCATAATGGCCACGAGATACAAAAAGCCGCGCCGCATCGGTATGTAGGTTATGTCTGCACACCAGACCTGGTCTGGACGGTCAATCACCACGTTGCGCAGCAGATATGGCCAGATCTTATGCTGCGGATGCTTTGTGCTCGTATTGGGTTCCTGATAAATTGGCACTAACCGCATAAGGCGCATCAAACGGCGGACACGATGCCGCCCGCATGCGTGGTTGTTGCGCTTCATAAAACGGGCCATCTGGCGCGACCCATACCACGGTGTTTCCAAGAACTGCTCGTCGATGATCTCCATGAACCGCAGATTTTCGACGCTCTCGCCCTTCGTTTCATAGTACAGATTGGATCTGGTCAGCGTCAGCAGCCTGCATTGACGGCGCACACTCAGCTTGTGACCCTTGCTCACCATTTTTTGCCTCGCGTCCCGAGCAACTGGTGCGAGGCATCCGCCAAAAAATCCCGCTCCACCCATTGGCTGGCAGGGGTGTTTACACCCCGAGAGGCACCAGTTGGCCAATCTTGGAATGCAGCTTGTCGACTTCTGCCGCGCTCACTTGTTCGGGCGCGGCCCCTCGGCGCGTAAATGCTGTCGCCATATTCTCAATCGCCGCGCGTTTCCAAGTCCCGATTTGGGTAGCATGGACGCCGTACTTCTTGGAAAGCTCCGCCAGCGTCATCTCTTCGCGGATTGCTTCAAGCGCCACCTTGGCTTTGAATTCAGGCGAATGGTTCTTTCGTTTCTTCATTCTGGATCACTTCTTTCATCATGCGATCCACCTTAACAACTGGTCCGAATTTTCGCGACCACCTCTGCACCCTCCGGCAATGCTTCAGCATAGGCCTTGATCGCTTGGGATGTGGTTTGCATGATCGCCTCCAAGTGTCAGATATGTAGCTTAGTTTCTGACCGCTTCAAGCAAAAGCTTCCGCGGCTCACGCTGGGCCTGGAACAGATCGCACAATGAAGCCGCCGTCCCAAAAGTGTTCAGGCAAAGGAAGGATTCGTGACGATAGAAAATCATGACCAATTGGGTTCACGCGGTCAGGCTCACAAGAGCCAAGCAACGTAAACGGCCCCTTGCTGCCATTCACGTGTCGTGTTGGATGCTGCGGCGCGGCCCGCCAAACCAGACCTTGGTCATTAGCGTAGAATTTTCAAAATGCGAACGACGGCAGAGAGGACGCGGCTGCTGTGGGGCAGCGGAGGATGAGTATGCAAAGTGTTTGGATGAGTTTACGGCGGCCTCGAATTTGGCTCTTATCGTAGAGATTCCTATGAAGGTCGCCCTTTCAGTGTCGCCTCCATAACGGTCAATGTTTCATATAGGGCCTCTCGGAGCTTTTCATAGATCTCAGAGAATTTCGCTTTATCGTCCATGCCCAATCGAGCAGACACTGAGTTAACCTTTTCACGCCTGGAATTGGTTGGCATCAGATGGGATTGAGAAACCCGCAAGTCATAAATCAGATAGAATGGTTTCATCAATTCTCGAAGATCATCTGAATATCCCAAAGTGATCATCAGTTGCTCTAGTAGTTTAATTCCTTTGATGTTTGAAACGTCTACATCCTGTGCCTCTAGATGTTTTTTAAACTGACTTACTTCCAAGGATTCCACATATACATCGTTCAGCGCCTGAGCGACTTGAGCACGCGAAGTTTTGGTGTCGAAGATTGGGTCGCGAACCAGGATAGCACTGTCGAGGACTTCGCTGGACACCTGAAAAATCGGAAATCCGAGTGAGCTCCGCGACGCTTCATTTAACTCTGAGCGCAACCGAAAAAGTCTGTTTTCCGGAGCTTCTTCAGTGAACTTGACCTCAATCTGCCCCTCATAGAACTCGCTTCCAATGTGGTGATCCGATGGCACATTCTCTGAGCGAAGATAGTATTGCTCTGTCTCCGGAAGCTTTGCGATGTCCCCCAGCCACATGAGTAAGAGGCCGTTCTCGTTGATACCGAACGAAATGTAAAAAGCAGGTTCCGAGGAGTAGATCGTCCCGTATGTCGCGGAAGCGAATTTGACTTCGTAGTTTGGGTGGTGCTCAAATTTCAATAGTGCGTCACGTCTGAAAAAGACTGGTGTCAGGAATCCTTCATCCCAAGGGCGTGTAAGCCAGGGATGTTCTCATAGTCATCTGAGTCGTACTCGAAGGGCACTTTTGAGAATGCGTATTTTTTGTTTGGTTTTGTGCGCATTGAGGTGACACGATCAGTTTCCTTTTCTATCGCCTTTCGGTGGAGTTCGACTATTGCGAACTTTGATCGATCTGGCCATTCGAGATTCCCGCAGCTACATCGCAGTGCAGGTATCCCCTCAATGTCAAACCGAACACCTGTTATGCGCTCTTGCAAGTGTACGAAGTCGAGGTGCATCAGTCTTTCGCAACGGCCACAATAAAGCCGTTGGGGCCGGTCAACGTTCCCGAAGTAGTCCAGAATAGATTTTTCGGTCATACATTTACTCACAATGCATCTTAGGCCTTCAGAGCCAGGGTACCTATTTCATCGTAAAGCAACATGTTTGCCTTGCTGCGGATACCCTCTTTTGCGTAGCCCATGGGGACCTGACCACTAAAAACGAGGCAATCCTCCAAAATTGGATCGGATATCCCGGTAAATTTTCTTAGTTCATCAAGATTTGTGCGCAGGGCGGATGCTCGATTGAGATGCTTGAGCAAGAGGTCCGGTTTGCCCTTTGCATCCAATTCACCTCGAAAACTTGACAACTGTTCGGCAATTTCTCCAGGCGTCTTTCGGTACATTAGATCCTTGCACTCAATAGCAATCACGCGGCGGCTTTGTTCGTCCCACGCAAGAACATCCACATCGCCTAGTCTCTTGATGTTGCCGAGCTTCTCATCCTCAGATCGACCCAAAATCTGTGTAAAGCCTACATCTGACTTTGCTGTCCAACCCAATTCACGGAGCCGTCCAGCCACTTGATCGTTGAAGCTACTTTTGTCCTTCATCGAACCATTCCAGCGCAGCATTTCCTTCGTGCGAATTTGAATTTCGCGAAATTCGGCTTCCCAGTACCGAACGAAAGTATACTCACCCCCATCGCCGACCATCCCTGGCCAAAGATAGATTTCAGGATCGTCTGCGTTGTTGAGTTGGATCAATGGACGCCGAAGGACACTTAGCAAACGCCGGAACTTCCAGGGTTGGCGATCTAGATCTGTAAATCCTTCAGGTGCGACCCTCCAGTCCGATCTTGGGGGCAAAGAAAGCTCATGAAAAATCTTATCCAAATGCTGCTCCAGTTCCGGTTTCAGGTCCAGAACCTTCCGCGTAAGCTCCGACTTTCGAACCACAACACACGCTTTCTCCTCGGCCAGCCCAACCTCTTCACAAGCAACTACAAAAGCTCCATGTGCTTCAATAGGGAAGCCAAGCTCGCATTCCCACGCCTTTGAAAACTGTTCTTTTTCGGCCAAAAACCTCTTGTCCAGCTCGCCAGCCTTCTCCTTAGATGCCGAGAAGTGATCCCCATAACCTTGAATACTTCGCTCAACTCTGGATTTCATGCCAGCTTGACCGAACGGGACGACAACCTCCTCGAAAAAGTCATGGTTTGCGAGCACATCGCCGAGCGCGGCCACCATAAGTGTTGGTTCCATCGCGCCGTAGTGAATTGCGTCAGACCATCCCCCAAATTCAATTATCTCAATCATCATCGCCATGGACTTTGCGAGATCAAACTCACCAAATGCACCGCCATCGTCGAGACTGCAAACGCAGTTGGCAACTTCGACTAGAACACGCGATGACTGAAAAACTGCGTTAAGCTTCGACTGGTGCTTGAGTATTTCCTCCAATGCGCGTCCTTTGTCTTCGTGCAATGCACTGACAGCAGCGGCGGTTCTTTTCCAAGTCTCTTGGTCGCACATTGCAGCTTCATGGTTAGTGATAAGCCTTTGCAAAACAGACTTCTTCTCAAACTTTCTTAAGAAATCGATCAGTTTATTTTCAAGATATTCAACTAGTCGGCGCAGATAGGCCGTACACTCCGCTTTTCCTTGCACGGTTCCGCCCAGTTTGCGGTCACGGGCCTTCCAACCAAGGAAAAGCTTGAGTGTGCTCGTGTCGGCATCGTTTATGAATACTGGTTTTCGTGGGAGTTTGTGATGAACAAAATCGCGAAAACTGACCGCTGGGAAGGCATGTGTTTGCCGCACACGATTGTTTGGAACAATCGAGATTATCAGATCCTCAAACTGCTCTGCGGGCAACGGCTCAGCTGCGAGTTGAGAAACTCCGAGGCAAACTGCCCTCACCCACTCTCTTTCGGCAACATTATCTTCATTGAAGAAGGCATCTTCAAATCTGCGATTGGCTTTCACGGTTACCACCGCTTCGTCGGTTTGAGCACTTATTGAAAGAGCTTCCCTCAGCTCATTCTCTGAGAACGGTTTAGGCTGCTCTGCCAGGCCAGCCATTGCACCATCAAAGGTTGCATTGATTTGCAATCGATTTGGCGGTTTGTGTTGTTCTTCAAGTGCACCAAATGCTTGGGCAATTCGAGGCAACCATGTAGACAGCATCCTCCAACGTTCGAAAATCGCATCTCTCGGACTACCCTCAACACCACTTACCTGAGTCCACCATTCGGTGCCCCGATCTTCGAACAGCAATGCCGGAAGGCTCTCGTTGCTTAGCATGTCTGCATATAGAGAAATGGATCGATCTTCTTCGCTCAACGAGCTGGACGTGCGTCTGACCAAAGTCCAACTGCCATCAAGCTTGCAGGCAGAATGAACATCGGCTTCTTGTTGCGATTGATGTCGCAATGTGCGCAGCGCGTTCTGATCGACCATGATCAAACCGGCACCTCCGTCCCCGAAGGTATCTGGAACCTGATTGTGTGGTACCAAGTGCCGCCAAGTTGCTCTCGCCAAGCAATCAAATTGAGCAGACCATTGATATTGATGAGTTCAATTCCAGCTTCCGAGACCTGCCGTTCAGCATCCTTCAGCCGCCATAGTGAAATCGGCGCAAAGCTATTCTTGTTCGAAAGGACCTCAAAATCGTGCACAGAGAGAAAGTCTACATCCCAATCTTCAAGTTCTAAGACGCTGACATCATGCATGATGCCTCGCCCGACGCCGCAGCTTACTACTAGGCTAATGCCCGATTTGAAGTCATCGCTTCCTTCGGCTTTCGCTTTGGCCAGCTTTATGTGATCGAGGATCGCGGCGGATGTAGTGGGCTGGTTCTTGTCCCATCCGCCAAACCCTGTTTTTTCAAAGCCCCGCAGATTGTCCATGAAAAACAGAATGTGAAGCACTCTCCCGTCGTCAACCCAGCGAAACACACTTGCCATGAGAGTGTCACCGGCGGGCGTAAATTCTAGCTGAACTCGACCAAATTCTCCGAGAAAAGGTATCAAGTTCAGTCGTTTTGAGTATTCGTGGGCTAAAGCCTTCAAGAAGGTGTCCAGTCCATAGGCCTTGACGACCATCTCAAAAACAAAACGACGAATGCCGCCGCTGATTGCGGTCGGAAGTAGCAGGAAAGTCTTGCCGTCCTTATGGCATACGGGCCAACGTTCGAGATCGTTGTGAAGTAGACTTTGTTTGAGGAGCTTTGTTCTTGCTGATGGATCAAATCCAAACTCGCCAAGGTCGTCGAGCTTTATGCCCAGATCATCAAGATCAGCCGAGCTGAACGTCAGGCACTTTCTCAGTTCTGTTATTCGTTCAGCGTCTTGTGGAGTGAGCTTTGCCTTGGGTATCTCATTCCCCAGCTGGTTTCTGGACAAACCGGCGCGTTTGCAGGCTTCATCTGACAAGGTCAGCAGTGCGTAGACCGGATCCCTGATCACATCGTAGCTTTCGTTCTTGGGAAGACTGTCGACCATTTGCATGAATACCTGCAGGAAGTATCCAGCTCCTTCACTTAGCCCCTCAAGTACGAGGAAATTGCCACGCATAGTGCTGATGTTGCTTACGAACACATCTTCAGCTGGATCTTCTTGTCTAGCGACGATGCCCTTTTCCATGTCCCCATAAAGTCTGCGGAAATCCTTCTGTTTGAGCCTGTTTTTGTCGCGACCAAGCGCCAAAGCTAAATTGACCAAGGTCTCGATCCGATAGGTCGAACTTTGGAGGTTTTCATTCAGCAAAAGAGCGGCGAAGGAAAGTGCAGTAGCGAGCGGGTCCGAACCTTCCAAGACAGCAAAGGTATCTTTGTATTGCTTTCTCAAGTCTTCAAACGCACCGGTGTTTTGGTTTTCTTCAAGTTTTTTTGGCATTGGCGATAGAGGAAACATGAATTCAGCCACTAGAATGGAGGATACGAACACTACCCTTACGCGAATGCACGCAAGAAAATAAGCACTTTGCAGGTATCAATTTTTTCGCCTGCAATCAGAGGTCTGCGAACGGCTGCTTTGGAACCTCACCGAATTACATTGCGCACCGCAGCGAAAGTCCGGATTCCGCCCTTTTTGTCGATCAACGTGAACAACCCGTAGGCGCCACTCGAGTACCCCGGATGCTACATTGCCGAATTCCCCAAAGCCGCCTTTCGATGAGTGGCGCAGTTACAGTACGGAGGAATGAACACCGCGCTAAAGCATCCATTCGAATCCTGCCTGCTCAAAGCAGGTGATCCAATCCGTTCTTCACGAGGAACCGCTGCATCTCGTCAGATATCGGGCGCTCAACATCAAACTCACCAAATCGGCCGACAAATCGCTGCCAGTTCTTGGTCAGCCAGCCTTTTCTGCGCTCGTCTGGAGCGATCCAGATCCAGTCCAACTTCATCTGACCCCCGGCCTCTGCATCCGTTGGTCTGAAACAGCAGGTACCAACGATACGATGGTCGTCGTCGACAAAAAGAAACCCGATCGCTTCCTCATCAGAGGTCGGGTCCCATTGTGTGAAATCGAAGCCCATCTCGCGCTTGAAGGCTTTGGCCCTCCGGTGAACGGCGATCCGTAGCCAGCTAGGTGACCGCTCGTTAACCCAGACTGCTTCTGGATCCACTTTCAGGGCTGTCTTAATCGCCCTGGACGGCACGGGGCGCAGCGTTGTGACCGTCTTTCGATGGAAAATCCGGTGTTCATGCTCATCGGGCTTGTAGCCGCTCAAATAAAGCATGCCGCAGACAGGGCAGGTGACAGCTTCACGAGCGGGGCCTTCGACGCAGTGAGGCGCGGTGACACTCATAATGGCGGGGGCGCCGTCGGCTCCGTTGGTGACCTCGACCCTGTAACCGGAAGAGGTCTTGAAAGTGTCGACCTCACCAATGGGTATCACGCAAGGTTCTGTACCTACAGTAACCGGCCCCATCGTATGCCGCTGGTCAATGTACCAGAGCGCGGTCACCTCTTCATCGGACACGCAGCTATGCTCTTCGGTTTGCCGGGCCACCTCGGCGCACACAGCAGTCGCGTTCACCTGGAACCCCAAACGTTCCAGCCATATCAGGAGACAGGCCGCCCCCGCCGTGCTGAGCCCCACCCCCCCACTAAAGTCGTGGTCCTTCGTTTGCGGCTTGAAACCCACGAATGGCAGGTTGATATTCAGCTGCCTCGCGATTCCCTCAACGTCCCTTAAAGCCGTCCAGTCGACCCGGCTATCCTGCATTGAGATCAGATCTTCAAGCTGATGCAGTTTAGCCCACCCCTGTTGGGAAATAGCCTCAATTAGAGCTCGCCCTCTCGAAGAGGGATTACCAGACCCTGGCCGCTTCAAAGCGTTCACCAGAATAGCAAGCTCTCGAGCAGGGAGAAAAATGTAGTTCACAAATGTCATTTTATTGTCCGACGTTTGCGTCACTCTACAAACGGCTATCCGGACAGGCATGCTTGCAAAGCTAGTATCGGGACCGTCAGGTATTGTAACAGAGTTTTTCTAGATGGAAGCTTCCCACATATTTTAGTCGATCTCACTCACCGACGCCAGAGATTGGACACCTGAAATACTAAAGCCGACATCGAAAAGCGGCACGGAAAAGAAATAGCCGTTGCAGAGGGGAAGAGGAAAATTCTAAGGAGTGCGGCGGACTCAGTTGAGACGATCAGCTTTGCATATCACAATAGACTGCTTTCCGCTCGTTTATGAGTAGCAAGCGCCCACGTCGCCACGCGTTACCTAAGTGACTGCTTTCGTGGTGTCGCTGCGGACGCCACGCCGCACTGCCATAAGACCGCTTTCCGCTCACAACGACGAGGAGGGAATGCCTTGTCGCGAGAATTGCACGAGGCTTCGTTCAGAAATAATGAAACGATTTTCACATTGCAATCATGCGGCTTTTTGGAGAACGCAGAAGAATCGTTGCACGGCAAATGAAACGATAAGCAGAACGGCGGACTTCACTTTCAGCATCGGCAATGCGTCACCCGAAATCGACCTCTGGTGCTTGGTCGACAACTCCCGCATCCTCCAACTGTTCCCGATCGGGAAGATCGCGCAGGTTTTCCAAACCGAAGGCAACAAGGAACTGCTCCGTGGTGACGAAGGTATAGGGCGCCCCCCGACGCGGCGACCTTGGCCCTGTCCCGATCAGGTCGCGCGCATGCAGCCGACCGATCAGGTCGCGGCTGATCTCCTTGCCGAAGATGTCCTTCAACCCGTCGCGGGTGATCGGCTGGTGGTAGGCGATAGCGGCCAGGACGGCGACGTCGAATTCGCTCAGGTCCATCAGTTGGTCGCCAACATCCGCTGCGGCGCGGATCGCGGGGGCGTAGGCGACCCGCGTCCGGAAGATCCAGCCTTCCGCCACTTTGGCAATCTCGAAGGCCCGCCCCTCCAGATCAGCCGACACATCCGCGATCAAAAGGTCGACCGAGACCCCCTGCCCCACCACGCGGGCCAGGTCCTCGCGCGACACCGGCGAAGCGAGGCAAACACCACCGCCTCGATCCGGCGCATCCATTCCTGCCAGCGCAACTCTGGCGGCAGGTCGCGCAGCTCGCGATCCAGTTCAGGGTCAGAGCGATCCTTCGTCGACTTTGGTGGTCGCATGTCCGAACCGCGAAACCGGTTCCCACTTTCGCTGTCCATGCTCACACCTACACCCCGTAGAGCCGGAAAGTGTCGCGCCCCGTCAACTCGCGCACCGCGCCGAGGTCGACCAGCCGGTCGCAAAGCCGCCGCGCGGCGCGATCCGGCAGCGGCAGAGCCGAGGGAGCAACAGCATCCCGCGTCAGGAACATCTCGACCGCATCCCCCGCCCCCTTGGCCCGCAGCTTGGGGGCAACCGCCTTCAAATGCGTCGTCCGACGCGCGAGGTCGGAAGCCTGCCGCACGGCCTCAATCGTCGATGAAATCAGCGCCCTGTGACACGTCAAGCGCAAGTCGTCGCCTTGCTTGCGCAGGTCGGCGCGTTTCAGGCCCGCGGCCAACAACGGCACGAGATGATCCCAGCCAAGCGCCCGTGCCAGAGCTGCATCAGCAAGAATCAGCGCAGGCACGTCGGCACGCGGCGCTCCGGTAAGCACCGCCTCCAGCGCCATCGCGGCCCGGGCCACGGGCGCCCCTTTCCCCGCATCGAGCCACGCGGCATTCTGGCCCGTCTCGAAGGCCGGCAAGGCTCGTCCCAAAGCCTTGATCGACACCGGCCGCTCCACCGCGCGCCGCCAGGGAAGGTAGGTTTCACCGGCCGGTCCGGGAAGATCGACCGAGCGCAGAAGGTGCACCGCATCGCGCAACTCCCCTTCCCGCTCCGGGCGCCCGGAAAACGCGACACAAGCCTCGGCCGCACGCAGCGCCAGCCGATCCCGCAACAAGGCTTGGGGCACGTCCTTGTGTCCCAATACCACATGCAGGTGGTTCAGCGCTGCACCCGACAAAAACGCAACATCTTCAAAGGTTTCGGCGCGCGCCGAGGTGACCCAGGACGGCATCCGGGGCATTATTTCAGGGTCGTTGATGTGGGTATCGCGGGCAAAAGTCATGCGAATAGCTTAAACCCATACGGCGGTTTTATCCATATATTTCCATTAAAAGCGCCGCATCTTGCACGATCCGTATATGTCCAATAAGTTTGCATTATCGGACA
>NZ_PYIB01000069.1:0-533 GCF_009129705.1 Roseobacter sp. TSBP12 | reverse complement strand
GGGGGGCAGGGCATGACACAACACGGGCAGACAAGCCGGTCGCGAAGACCATGCCGGATGAGCCGACCAAGCGCCTGAGCCTGGATCTTCCGGCGAGCCTGCACACGCGATTCAAAACGGCGTGCAGTGCGACGGATCGGAAAATGGTTGGTGAGCTCCAAGCCTTCATTGAACAGCGCACGCAAGAATTGGAAGAGGATGCGGGCATAACCCGCAAATGAACAAAAGCACAAATGTGGTTTTGTGCTTGGCAGTAACCGACCCCATTAGGAGCACATCTTGCTCACACCCGGATAAGACATGTGAAAGATGCAGAAGTTGAACGCTGTCTTTCAGAGTTTAAAGGTGCGATCCAGAAATGGGCTGAGGAAAATCAAGTATCTGATGTTTGCTCTGTCAGAGATTATCTCGATGATAGCGGAAAAGAGCCTTTTGACCCGCCTGTGATTGCCGTCGTTTATTTCGATGGTGAGCTTCTGGAAGCGATTAGCGGCTATAACAATGAAGAGTTAGAGCAGAGTTTTTCAAGTCTG
>NZ_PYIB01000068.1:0-3506 GCF_009129705.1 Roseobacter sp. TSBP12 | reverse complement strand
TGTCGCGTAGCCCTTAATTGTGAGATGAGAGATTCAACGAAATCAACGGCTGTCCTTTGCCCTTAAATATGAGATTTTGCCTTTAATTCCGATATTTTTGCCCTTAAACTTGAGACAGGGTTCACAGACATGTGCAGCAAATATCGATGGATGATTATGGCGAAGACTCCGTTGCAGTTGGCGCTGAAGAGGCGCGCAGGGCCGCGGTGCTGCGCCCGCTTGTTCAAGCATTTCTGAAAGGGACTGGCAGTCTGGAAAGTGGCATCAATGACGCCGTTTGGGAGCTTGGTGTCAGCAGGGCGACGGTCTGGCGTTGGATAAAGCGGCTGGTCGAAGAAGGTGGACGCACCAGCGCGCTGGCTCCGCGGAAACGGGGCCGCCCGACCGGTACGACCTTGATATCCAGCAGGGTCGAAGCGGTGATCGAAGAGCATCTTCGCCGATGTTTCTTGCGCCGGGAACGTCCGAGCCTCTCGCGCGTCGTGACAGAAATCCGCAGCGCGTGCTGGCAGCAGGGCTTGCAACCGCCGACGCGTCGGACGGTTCAGCGTCGTCTGGACGCGATGGATGCCCGCGAAGTTGCGAAGGCACGAGAGGGCGCAAAGGCGGCGCGCCAGAAATTTGCGGCCGTCACAGGCGAGAACAAGGCGAACCAACCACTGGAGGTCGTACAAATCGACCATACGCCCGCGGACATCATTCTTGTCGACAGCTTTGAACGCCAACCAATTGGGCGGCCTTGGGTCACGCTGGCGATCGACATCGCAACGCGGATGGTAACTGGATATTACACCTCTCTCGAGGCCCCTTCGCGACTGTCAGTGGCGCTTTGCCTGACACAGGCGGTTGCCCCCAAGGCGGAGCTCCTAGCGGAATTGGATTACAGTATTCCTTGGCCCGCACAGGGCAAACCGCACAGCATCCACGTCGACAACGGCCGCGATTTCCGGTCGCGCGCCTTTCGGTCGGCATGCGCGGAATGGGGGATCGATCTGGTCTATCGGCCGCCGGGAAGTCCTCACTTCGGGGGCCACATCGAACGGTTGATCGGGACGATGATGGGGGCCGTTCACCTGTTGCCGGGAACAACGCAATCCTCGATCGCGACCAAGGGCGACTATGATGCCGAAGGCCAGGCAACGATGACCCTGAGCGAATTCGATCGTTGGTTTGCTCTGGAAATCTGCCGCTACAACAACAGCATTCATTCCAGTCTTGGCTGCACGCCCGTTGCCAAATGGGAGGTGCTCTCAGAAAACTTGATGGGCGACATCCCCTTCGAGATGGAAGCCTTTCAGGTGAGCTTCCTGCCAAGCGAATTGCGCAAGATCAGGCGTGACGGCATCCATCTGTTCCAGATACGGTACTGGTCCGATGCGCTTGCAGGCCACATTGGGCGCGGGGATGGAAAGGTGGTCGTTCGCTACGATCCTCGAGATATCTCAATGATCTGGGTCGAATTGGACGATGGCCGATATGTTGAAGCGCGGTACAGAAACCTGGAAATTCCGCCAGTGTCCCTCTGGGAATATCGCGAAGCCATGAGGAAGGCCCGTGCCCTTGGCAAGTCCGGGTCCAATGAGCTGGTCCTGGCTGAGCTGATCCGACAGCAACGCCAGATCGAGGCTGAAAGCCGGGGCCTGACGAAGGCCGAACGCCGATCCCGTGAAAGAAAAGGGACATTGGAGGGCACCAACTCGGCTGTCGCGACAACCGAAGGGCTGCGCGCGATCGACACTGGTGATACGTCGCGCCCATTGTTCAAGGTGGAGAGATGGTGAATTGAGGGCAAGGACAACTGAGGAAGACGGTCGGATCGCCCTCATTCAATCGGACATCTGGATCGGCTTTCCGCGGGCCGAACAGGTGTTGGATCGTTTGCAGGGTATGATCGAAGCGCCACGGCAAACCCGTATGCCCGGGCTTCTTGTGCATGGTGCCTCCGGGATCGGAAAGACGATGATCGCCCGCAACCTCTCGCGCAAGTACGCACCAGAATACGATCCGGCATCAGGCATCACCCGCACGCCGCTGCTGCTGTTGCAAGCGCCGCCCGCACCTGATGAACGGCGGTTCTATCTGCACATCCTGGCCGCCGTCGGCGCCCCGGCGACGGCACTGAGCGCCCGCGCTCAAAATGTGGCTTCCCTCGAAGTCCGTGTCATCGCGCTCTTGCGCGACCTCGGCCTGCGGATGATCATGATCGACGAGGTTCACAATCTCTTGGCCGGGACCCACCGCGAACAGCGCCGCTTTCTCAATGTTCTGCGGTATCTCAGCAATGAACTCGAGGTGTCGCTGGTCTGCCTCGGGGTCAGCGAGGCCGTCGATGCCATCCGAGGTGATATCCAGCTTGCCAGGCGACTGGACGAACATCACCTGCCAAACTGGCGCGACGATGCCGAGTTCTCGGACATGATCCAGACACTCATCGCGGCAATGCCCCTCGAGAAGAAATCCAATCTGAAGGTCAAGTCGCTCAAGCAGATACTGGCGCTGAGCGGCGGGGTGACTTCGCGCATCTTCGCACTGATCAAGGATCTTTCCATCGACGCCATTGTCACAGGTGAGGAATGCATCACCGATGACGCAATCGCAAAATGGACGCCGGTTTGGTCGCGCCATGCGAACGCCCATCGGCGACTCGAGAAGTCCGGGGGGTGACGCCGCGACCGCTGCCAAAGACTGTCGCACCGCTTCCAGACGAGTTGTTGTCAGGTTGGTTGTCTCGGTTGGCTGCGGCCAACTACTGTGATGACGCCGAACTGCTGGCTCATATCGAAGTCGATACCACGCATGGCACCGCCTTGGACTTCAGCATCGACGCGGCAGCGGCGGAGAAGATTGCGAGCGCTGCACGTGTCTCCCCAGATGTCGTGCGATCTTTGACCTTTCCGGCAATAACGCCAGGAGAAGCCTCACTGACGGCCCAGATGCCATTCCAGCATTGTCTGCAATGCTCCCGAGAGGGCCTTTCGCTCAGGCATTGGAGGCGGGCCTGGGCATTTGACTGTCAGGTTTGCGGGACGAGACTTGTGCAGACCCTTGGCAAAATCGGTGAAGAACAAATATCTGGAAAACTGATATACCGAGCGCGCCGCGGGGCAGGGATGCTTGCCTGCGCCGCGCGATCACGCAGCCCCAAGCAACTTCGGCGCGCAATGCGCGCGGTCACCTTTGCCATGTCACTTAAGGGCTGCCACGGGAAGCCGTTGTTTGCTCTTCAGAGCCACAAACCGGAAGTGAGGCTGTTTTGCCTTGCTGCCATTGATGCAGCCCAATCTCGTCCACTGATCAAAGCGGCCATCTCAAGCTCCGGCATCGACGACTATGCAAAGGTTGCTCTTTTGCGCACTTTCGAGAAGGAGCCACGTCTGCTTGCCGCAGTTGATCAGATTGCGCAGAGGCGGGCGAGAAGCAAAGGCCCCATGACAGCCAAATCTCGCAATTAAGGGCAAAACTCGATGCCGAAAGCGTCGCGTCTCAGATTTAAAGGCAACGCGACA
>NZ_PYIB01000067.1:0-13217 GCF_009129705.1 Roseobacter sp. TSBP12 | reverse complement strand
CCTGTACGAAGGCGGCTAGATCGCGACGCATCGCTTGGCTCAGGCCCTCAAAGGCGCTGTCCGACCAACCGTTCAACATCGGCGCATCCTGCCAATCGGCGCGGTTGCCGAATTGGAACGGCAGATCGAAACAATGGGTGGCGCCGAGATTGTCGCAGCCGCAAAACGCGCCGAAGGTGCGGCGGATGACGGTTTGGCTGCGGGCCTCGGCGGCCTGCGCGATGGCCTCCGAAAATCCTCCGAATTGTGCCCATGTTGCGCGCGAGACGGTTTCCGCCCATGCCGCCGACCAGCTTGCCGGGCAGCGATGGCCCTGCGCGGGCTGTGCCGTCAGATCGCGGCGCAAGAGGTTCAGCCGTTCGGCCTCTGCCTCGGGGTCAAGCGGCGGCAGAAACACCGACATCTCGTCCCATGTGCTGCGAATATAGAGCGCGCCGACGTGCAGCCGCCCACTGGCGTCCGTTTGCGGCCAGACCGGAAGATACATTGGCGCCATGCGGCCCGGTTCAAACCGCGTCTCGCCCAAGGTTTTCGCCCCGGCGCGCAGCTGTGTCTGCCGGTCCGGACCTGCCGCATCCACCTCCTGTGTGAACCCATGCCGGTGCTCTGCGGACCAAGGCGCAATCTCCGGGATGCTCATCAATGCGACTCGCGAAAACAGCCCCTCGGCCCGATCCCATCCCGCCAAGGCCCAAGCATACCACGCCCCGGCGGATTGCCCCGCGAGCGTCACCCGCGCCGGGTCGCCGCCAAAGCCACGGATGTTGTCCCGGACCCAGCGCAGCGCGGTCAGGATGTCCTCCATCGGGCGGTGCATGTGCGGCGTGCTTTTGTCTTGCGATCC
Organism: Roseobacter sp. TSBP12; assembly: GCF_009129705.1. Taxonomy (NCBI): domain Bacteria; kingdom Pseudomonadati; phylum Pseudomonadota; class Alphaproteobacteria; order Rhodobacterales; family Roseobacteraceae; genus Roseobacter; species Roseobacter sp. TSBP12. The sequence goes on along the minus strand of NZ_PYIB01000067.1, from coordinate 12,373 downwards.
GGCATCTTCGCAATGTCCAGCGGGGCCGATGCGATAATTGAGGGTGACGACGATCATCCCTTCTTTCGCCAGCGCCTCGCCACGGTACCACCGCGCCGAGCCGCCGCCGCTGACCCAGGCGCCGCCATGCAGAAACACCAGAACGGGACAGTCTTTTGCCCCGTCCGGGTGCCATATGTTGAGGTAAAACGCCTCATCGCTTTGCGGATTGTCGGCAACCCCCGGCCCCATGATGCGTTCGAGGCGGCTCGGGAGTTGCGGGAAAACCGGCACGTCGGTGAGCTCTGTCACTGCCTGTCGATCTTCTGCGGGCCGAACTGCGGAGCGCGGGTTCCGCGGATCGCTGAGCCTTCCGTAGCGAAGCCCGAGATGCGCGCGCACCACAGATTTGGGGATAGCTTCCCCGATCAGGGCGGCAGAACCGCCCTGTGGGACTGTATTCACCTGTCTGGACATGATCAGACCAGAGGCGTTGGAGGCGTGATGCCCAAGAGGCTCGCCCCGCCAATCTCATAGCACAGCGGGCTGGCGGCGATGGCGTGGCGTGCGCCGGTGTTCACATCGCGCCAGAGACGACCAAGCGGGCTGCGTTCGGCAAAGGTCGCGGTGCCGTGGATCGTTGCCAGATCGTTCATCACCTCGCCGAGATTGGCGGTCGCATGGGCGCCGTAGTTGCGCACGCGGGCGCGATCTTCGGGCGACAATGGCGTGGTGCCCATGGCCGCCGCATCGATCAGATCCGCCGCCGCCTGAAGGCTCATTTCGGCCGCGTCGATCTTGGCCTTGGCCATGCCGATGGCCTGCACGAAAGCGCCGGAGGTGTTTTGCGGATGATAGGTCGAATAGGTGATCGGGCGCTTACCTGCCGCATCGATCACATAGTCGAGCGCCGCTTTTGCCCCCCCGAGCGGACCGGAGATGATTACCGTCGGGAACATCGACACAGGCGTGAGGCGTTGCAGAAAGCTCGCCTCCGGCGACATCTCGTAGCCCGGCCCAAGGACGGAACCGCCATCGGCGATCTGATCGGCGGGGACCACCACGTTTTGGGCAACGAAATTGTTGCTCCCCGTGCCGCGCATCCCGATGGTGTACCATGTGTCCTTGATAGTGAAATCGCTCTTGTGCAACAGGACAAAGCCCGGCGCGGGGTCTGCGCCTTCGGCCTCGATCACCGCGATGGCGCCAATCGCCCATTCGGAGTTGAGGATGTTGGAGCCCCAAGCCCATTCGCCATTCACCCGGTAGCCATCGCTTTCGCGCACCGCCGTGGCGCCGAGATTTGTGATGACGGAGGCCATGCGTTCGTATTTACCCTTGCTAAAGGCCCGTTTCCAGGCGCTTTCGGGAAAGCGCAGCGCCAATTGCGAGGACACCGAAGAGATCACAGAAATCCATGCCGAATTGGGGCAATAGGTGCCGATCACGGTGGTCACATCCAACAGCATCCGCGCGCCGCCCTCAAAACCGCCATAGGCTTTGAGCGCGTTGATGCCAAAGATTCCAATGCTGTCGAGCGCCTGGATCGAGGCGTCGGTCACACGACGACCGGCATCGGATTCGGCGGCATTGTCGCGCAGGATCGGGCCGATTTCATGCACCTTGGCGATCAGTTCCTGTGTCAGGCTTTTCGAAGCGGCGGTCATGCGGAAGCCTCCCCAAAGCCGAAGGCGGCGTTCACGGCGGCCATATCCATGATCTCGCGCACGGCGGTGATTTTGCCGTTTTTCACGGTGAAGACGTCGACAAGTTCGACATCGAGGAGATTGCCATTGTGCAATTCGGCACTCTCAGAGAGGTGCAAAAAGCCCATGCCAGCCGCTTCGTCGGCATAAAGCCCCTTAACCGTCATCTTCAGCGTGCCGGGTTTGAACGCCTCGCCCAAACCGCTGAGAAGCTCGCCGAAAAAGCCCTCCCAGCCTTCATAAGTCTTGGCAATTGGGCAGGTCTTGCCGACCACGGTCCAGGTCATGTCTTCCGCCATGACGGTTTTCAAAAGGGCGATGTCTTGAGTGCTATGGCCTTGCCAAAAGGCCTCGATTGTGGATTTTACAGTCATTGTTTTCCCTGCGGTTGGTAAGGATCACAGCTCTCCTGTCCCCCGGCAAGTGCCGGGGGAGGCTGTGTTTTTCGTGTTTGAAGGATCAGGCGATCAGATGAAGCGCACTTCGTGCTCGGCGCCCAGACGCATGACTTCGGCGGGATCGACCAGCCCGTCGATGGCAACCATGTAGTCGTACATCGTTGCGGTCGGGGACACGACGACGAGCGCACGCGCCAAGGCGCCGGAGCGGTTGAAGATCGCGTGCGGAATGCCCCGCGGCAGGGTCACTGTGTCGCCGGTGCTGGCGGTGATCACCTTGCCTTCGGTTTCGAATTCCAATCTGCCTTCGAGCAGGTAGAGGATTTCGTCCTGTAAATCATGCACATGGGTCGGAACGAAACTTTCTGGGCCGAATTCGGCATGCATGAGCATCGAGGTTTCCGAGACGTGCAGCGGCAGGTAGGGCTCGCCGAGAATGGTCCATTTTTGCCCCTTGAAGCTTTCTCCTGCGAAGGTGGCGCCTTTACTGAATTCCATGTGTATTCTCCACTGTTGGTGCATTTGTTTTTGTTGTCACCTGTCGTCCGAGTGGTCAGATGTTATGCGTTTGACCCAGAATGATCCGGTTTTCCCGATCTTTGATCTTCACGTCCCCCAACTCTCTTGACGGCATGTGCGTTTGAATGCGTAGATGCTTTAAGAATGAAGTTTATTCGGGCGGACCGGATATCCGATTTCTGCAGGGAATGTTCAAATCATGCGGGAAAGTGCAAATTTGGAAAACTCAGCGCCAGCGATCCCGATCGCGCGCCACATGTTGTTGCAGACCTCGGACATCGACGAAGCGCGCGAGCGTGTCGGCAAGGTGTTCTGCCCGCATCGTATCGAATTCGTGGGCAATGCGCGCAAGCTCGACTTTCATCAAAGCTTTGCCTCCATCGGTCGGCTGGCGCTCAGCTACGTCAGTTACGGTGCGGAGGTCGAAATTGATGCGGGCGTGCCGGAAGACTGGTTTATGGTGCATACGACGGATCGTGGCCAATGCGGGATGCAGATTGGCGGGCAGGATGTGCTAGCCGATTCCAGAACCGATGCGGTCAGTTCTGCAACTACCGGGCTAAAGATGCGTTGGATGAACAATTGTGGTCAACTCGTGCTCAAAATCGAGCGCCGCGCTTTGGAAGATCATTTATGCCAGTTGTTGAACGATGAACTGCGGACGCCGATCGAGTTTCTGGAAGGAGCTCCGTCCGAAAGTGCTCAGGCTTACCGTCGGATGTTGAATTTCGTGGTGAGTGAAACCGAACACGAAGAGAATTTTTATAATTCCCCGATGGGGCTGAAAAATCTCGAAGGCACCCTGATGACACTCGTTCTCACAGGGTTTCGCAATAACTATTCCGAGGCTTTATTACACTCCGCCCAAGGCGTTGCTCCACGTCACGTGCGTTTGGCAGAAGATTATATCCGTGCCCATGTTGATGAACCGATTTCAATTTCTGATGTGGCCGCTGCGGCTGGCGTGAGCCAGCGAACACTCTTTGATGGATTTCAACGCTTTCGCGATAAAACGCCTATGGCTTTTCTGAAGGCCATACGCATGGAGGCGGTTCGCAAGGAACTTCTGCGCGCGGATGCGATGGCTCCGGGCGTCTCCGTGACCTCGATTGCCGTGAATTGGGGGTTCACCAATCTCGGGCGCTTCGCCGAAAGTTATCGCAGGCGCTATGGTGAATTACCCTCTGTCACATTGCGCCGCTGAGGGAGAGTGAACGGATTTCCTATGCTTGGCTCAGGAACCTGAGGAGCCCTAGTTTCCTAGACACCTGCCTTGTTCAGTTTGCGCCGTCCTGCTTCGAAGTCAACGGGCGACAGCATGCCGTTGTTTGTGTGCTTGCGTTTCGGGTTGCAGAACAGCTCGATGTATTCGAAGATATCGCGCCGAGCTTTTTCGTGGGTTCGGTCGGTTCATCGCTTGGTTTTCTCCCGCTTCAACAGCTGAAAAAAGCTCTCTGCCACCGCGTTATCGTGGCAATTTCCCTGACGACTCATCGAGTGTTCCAATCCGTGCTCTCGTAGAAATGCGGCCCATTCACGGCTGGTAAATTGCGCGCCTTGATCTGAGTGGACCAGTAAACCCGGCTCTGGTTTGCGCTGCCAGATCGCCATAAGCAGGCCTGCACATCCAGCTCAGACGTTTGGCGGGAATGAACTGCCCACCACACGCCGAGAGAACAGATCGATGAATGAACCCTGTCACGCCATTGGTCCTAGTGACAATGGCGAATGCGGAGATGCCCGAGCCTTCCGTCAATTGCAGGATCATATGCTGCGCAAGGACGGCGGCGACCGGGAAATGGTCGACATCCTGTCATTGGTTCTTCAGCACAATGAAGAGGATGTCTTACGAGCTGTAGAGCTAGCCCTTGAAGCAGGCATGCCCACCAAAACGCACATCCTGAATCTGCTGCACCGATTGATCGACCGCAAGCCGACAGATCACCCCGAGGTCGATCCGCCGGACGCACTGGCATTGCAAACAACGCCAGAGGCCAACGTCGATCGCTATGACGGGTTGCGACAGACTGAGGAGAAGCGCCATGCGTCATGATCCAGCCGGAGCCTCTATCGTCATCATCTCAAGCTCTATGGCATGGCAAATGCGGTCGAAGATTTGGTCGCCCAAGGCGCGCCAGCATTCGAGGCTGCCACACCAATGTTGTCACAGCTCCTCAAGGCCGAGCTTGCGGAACGCGAAGTGCGGTCCATTGCCTACCACACGAAGGTCGCCCGCTTCCCCGCATACAAGGACCTGACGGGCTTCGACTTTGCATCGAGTGAGATCAACGAAGCGACGGTGAGGCAGCTACACCGATGCGAGTTTATCGAAGCGGCCGAGAATGTCGTTTTGATCGGCGGTCCCGGAACGGGAAAGAGCCACACAGCCACAGCAATCGGCGTCCAAGCGATTGAGCACCACAGGCGCAAGGTCCGCTTCTTCTCGACCGTAGAATTGGTCAATGCGTTGGAACAAGAAAAAGCGCTCGGCAAAGCAGGGAAGATGGCTGAGATGCTGACCAAGGTCGACTTGGTCATCTTGGACGAACTTGGGTATCTGCCGTTCAGTTCGTCCGGAGGCGCGCTTCTCTTCCACCTGCTCAGCAAGCTCTATGAGCGCACCAGTGTGATCATCACCACCAACCTGAGCTTCTCAGAATGGGCGCAGGTCTTCGGGGATGCAAAGATGACCACCGCTCTCTTGGATCGGCTTACACACCGCTGCCACATCTTGGAGACCGGCAACGACAGCTACCGCTTCAAAGCCAGCGCTGAGGCCGCAAAGAAAACAGGAAAGGAGACCAAAACATTGACCGCGTCATAATCAAAGACGCATAACTGAGGGTGGGTCAAATCTCGGTGAAAATACCGGGTCAGTTCTCAATGACATTCAACACCGAGAGTTTCAAAATGCCCGAGCCCGGCGCCGTTTTTTTTGAGCAAGATGAAGATTCTTACGGTTTCGTCGGACATGAGGCTTTCGCCGCGCTTGACCAAATTATAAATACAAGCCAACCTGTTTTTAAAAGAGGGACAGATGACTGTAACGACACGCCGCACCCAAGACCAGCGCAGTACCGAAACCCGCAGACTTCTGCTTGCGGCGACGGTGCATATGTTGATGGATGTCGGCTATGCCAACACCAGCACCTCGGGCATCGCCAAGCGTGCGGGCGTGTCTCGCGGGGCGCAGACGCATCATTATCCCAGCAAGATGGCGCTGATCGTCGCCGCCACCGAAGAGATGTTCGCGAATTTCGCCGCCGGGCTGGAGGCGCTCGCTGCTGAAATGCGGAGCGGTGCGCTGGATTACGACCGGTTTTTCGAGGCGGTCTGGGACGAGGTGCGGCATGGCGACTGGTTCTATTCCTCGCTTGAGATCATCGTGGCGGCGCGTGGCGACGCAGACCTGCGCCAACAGCTCGCACCGCTGATCCTCGATCTGCACGAGCGGCTGGAGGTAATCTGGTCGCAGACCTTCGTGGCGGTGAACCCCGATGTGGTGACCTCGCGGGTGGCGCTGAACTTGGCGATGAATGTGTTTCGCGGCATGGCCGTGCAGGCGGTACTGCGCAGGGATGAGGCCTATTTCCGAGAAATGGTGATGACGCTCAAAACCATGTTGGCGGTGCATATTCGTCCCGCAAGCGGTCCTTTGTGATTTTCTTCCTTACCAGTTTTCGCGCGTGGTGCGCGCATAAAACAAACAATACGGTCGGTTTTTAAGTTGAGGTCGACACATAACAAAGCGGTAAAAAGCCGCAGTCCACACAGAAACGTCCAACAGGAGTAACAGATGAATAAGCTAACGACTTTTCTCACCGCAGCGACCCTTGTCGCGGCTCCCGCCCTTGCTCAAGACGACGCCTGGGAAACCCAGGGGCTTTCGGATGGCGCCATCACCATCGGTGTGATGGGGCCGTTCTCCGGCAATGCGTCGTCCTACAGCAAAGCCCTGATCGGTATGATGGCCTATTACGACAAGGTCAACGAAGAGGGCGGCGTGCATGGCCGCAAACTGGTCGCGGTCCAGGAAGACACCGCCTGCGACAGCGCCAAAGGCCTCGCCGCCGCCAAGAAACTGATCTCCCAGGACGAAGTGTTCATGCTTCAGGGCAACTCCTGCTCCGGCGTGGCGCTCGCGCTGCGTCCTACGATTGAGGAGGCTGGTCTGCCGTGGATCGTCGCCCATGCGGTGAGCGATTCGATCTCCGATCCGCTGGCAGGGAACATCTTTCACGGTGTGCCGACCGGCAGCGCCAACGGGCACGCCATGGCGGCCTTCGTGCTCTCCAAGCCGGACACAAAGAACGTTGCGATCATCGAGCATTCCAACGACTGGGCGCACAGCTATTCCAACCCGGCGCGCGATTATCTGAGAGAGCAAGGCGTCGAGCCGACCGCCGAGCTGACCATGGAGCGCGGCCAGACCGATGCCACCGCGCAGGTGCTGAAGCTGCGCCAGAACAAGCCCGATTTCATCATCGCAGCGCTTTATGAGGCGGAAACCGCGATCTTCCTGCGCGACCTGAAGAAATACGGCATGGGTGACATCCCGGTCATGGGCACCGCTGGTACGGACCTTGAGAACACGCTCAAGCGCACAGGCGATTTCGAGACCGTGCAGAACTATTACGTGATCCACTCCTATGTGGACAATCTCGACGGCGAGAAAATGAAGCCCTGGGCCGATATGATCCACGGATACTACCCGGACGAAGAGCTTTCGACCTTCTCCTTTGTCTCCATCGGGTCTGCCGAGGCGCTCGTCTCCGCACTCGAAGCCGTGGGGCCGGATCTCACCCGCTCGAAACTGATCGCGGCGCTCGAAGAGGTGCGGGACTTTGACACCGGTATCCTGTCCGATCCGATCACCTGGACCCCCGAGGATCACCAAGGTGTGAAAGGCTCTGCCGTGGCCGGTTTCGTGGACGGTGAACCGACCGTTCTCAAAGCCTGGGGCCAGCCCTACTAAAGCGTTTCAGCTCAAACCTGAATCCGGGTTTGAGCTGAAACGCAGTGCAACGTCCAAGCGAAGAAGGCGTTTCGGCTTTACGAGATAGATCAAGTTAAAATCGAAACGCTTTAATTTCCTCCCCGACTGACAGGCTCCGGCGCACTGACGCGCCGGACCTTTTCAAGGAGCAATACCGATGCTGATGCAGCTGACATTGGGCGGATTCGCCCAAGGGGCGATCTATGCCCTCATCGCCCTTTCTCTCACGGTGGTTTACCGCTCGACCACGGTTGTGAACTTTGGCCATGGCGACTTCGTGATGGCAGGGGCCTTTCTTTCCTACGTTCTGGTCGTGCTTGCGGGCATTGCCTTTCTCCCCGCGGCCGTTCTCGCGATGATCGCCATGTTCGTGCTGGGGGTGTTCTTCAGCAAAGGTCTGATCCGACCCATCCGGGGCGGTCCGCACATCGGACTGGCGCTCATGTGTATCTCCGCGGGCTACATCCTGCGTGGGATCGCGCGGATGGTCTGGGGCCGCGAAGTCCTCCCCATGCCGCCTGTTTTCGATATCGAGCCGATCTTTCTCGGCAATCTCGTCGTTACGGGCGATGCGGTCTTTATCATCGGGACGGTCTTTGTCCTCTTGGTGGTCTTCTTTGGCCTTCTCGGCCTGACAGACCTCGGCAAGATGGTGCAGGCGGTTTACCAAAGCCCGCGCGGCGCCCGCCTCATTGGCCTGAACGTCGAACGGTTCAATGATTTTAGCTGGGGTGTCGGTGCCGCGCTTGGGGCACTGGGTGGCATTCTTGTCGCGCCAATCTCGCTCCTGCACCCGGACCTTGGCGCCTCCTTCCTGATCAAAGGCTTTGCCGCGATGACACTCGGGGGCTTCGGTTCTCTGGGCGGCGCGGTTCTGGGCGGTATCCTACTGGGGCTCGCGGAACAATATGCCGGGGCCTACGTCGACAGCGCCCTGATCGAGATCACCGCCTATGTCGTCATTGTGCTGGTGCTGTTCATTCGTCCGCATGGCCTCTTTGGCCGCAAAGCTGTGGTGAAGGTGTAAGAACATGAGTACGACCATGCCAACCTCCCGCCAACGCAGCCTCCGCACCTGGGCCTTCTGGGCCGTTCCCGTGCTCTTGCTCCTCACGCCATTGGCGACCAACGCCTATACGCAATTCATCGTCAACGGGATGCTCATCTCGATCCTCGTGACCCTCGGATTCACGCTCGTGATCGGCAACCTCGGTCAGCTCGCCTTTGCCAACACCGCGTTTTTCGGAATCGGCGCCTATGCCTCTGCGATCCTCTCGGCCAAGATGGGCCTGCCCTGGATCATGACGATCCCTCTGGCGGGTGCGCTCGGGGCGCTCGGCGGGTTTCTTGCCTCTTCTGCGGCCCTTCGCGGCATCCGGTCCTATTACCTCGCGATCATCACGCTGGCCTTTGGTGAGCTGATGCGCTGGGCCTATCTGCATACCAAGCCTCTGACCGGCGGGACCGATGGCCTGCCCCTGCCGCGTGAGACCATGTTCGGCATCTCGCTGAGCGATGACACGCTGAAGTTCTACATCTTCCTCGCGGTGACCGTCGTTCTGGTCAAAGCCACGCTGAACCTCCTGCGCTCTCGTTTTGGCCGCGCCGTTATGGCGATGCGCGAAAACGAAGTGGCCACGGCCTCTCTCGCCATCCCGACCGCGCGGGTGATCCTTACGACCTTCATCTGGTCCGGCTTTGTGGTCGGCTGTGCAGGCGCGCTGTTCGCTCGCCATGTCGGCCATGTCTTTCCCGAAAGCTTCGGCATGCTGCACCTCATTGCGTCCTTCGCGATGGTGCTGGTCGGGGGCCTTGGGTCTGTCCTCGGCGCGGTGCTCGGAGCAGTGGTCCTGACCGCTTTGCCGGAATATCTGCGGGCGTTTCCCGGGATGGAGGAACTGTTCTTCGGTCTCATCGTCGCCGCCGTTCTGGTCGCCATGCCGATGGGGCTGGCAAGCCTCCTGCGCCGTCTCTCGCCTATCTTCGTGGAACGCTATTACAGGGAGGAGTCGTGATGAGCGAACTTCTGCAAGTGAACGGATTGAGCGTCCGCTTCTCCGGCCTCACGGCCTTGGATGATGTCTCTTTCGCCCTTGAGGAAGGCGCGGTACGCGCCGTGATCGGGCCGAACGGAGCGGGCAAGTCCACGCTGTTCAATGCGATCTCTGGCTATGTCATGCCGACCTCCGGTACGGTCCATCTCAAGGGCCAGGAGCTAACCAAGCTCACGCCGCATGAGATCGCCGAACAGGGGGTCCGCCGGACCTTTCAAAACGGTGGGCTGTTCCCGGCGTTGACGGTTCTCGAAAACGTCCTGACCGGGCTCCATGCCCAGACCGAGGGCTCGTTCCTCGACATTCTTTTGGGTCGCTCTAAGGCGCTCAAATCCGAGGCCGAGAACATCCACCGGGCGCGTGAGCTGTTGAAACTCATGTCGATGGATCACATGGCCGACACGCGGGCAGGCGACTTGTCCGGCGGTCAGCAACGGATCGTCGAAATCGTCCGCACCGTGGCCTCCGATCCGCCTGTTCTTCTGCTCGATGAACCTGCCGTGGGCCTGTCTCCCGTCGCCCGTGCGCAGATGATGGAGATCATCCATCGCCTCGCTGGTGAAAAAGGGGTGGGCATCCTGCTCATCGAACACGCGGTGGAACTCGTGATGGCCGCCGCCGACCGCATCCTTGTGATGGCGGCGGGCGCGCGCATCGCCGAAGGAACACCCGATGAAATCCGCGAAGATCGCGCAGTCTTGGAGGCTTACCTTGGACACTCCTGAACCGCTTCTCAAAATCCGTGACCTGCATGTGGGCTACGGCAAAAAACCGATCCTGCGCGGCGCGACCTATGACGTGCTGCCTGGGGAATGCCTCACGCTTTTGGGCGCGAATGGCTCCGGCAAATCGACCTCGCTCAACGCCGTTTGCGGCTTTGTCAAACCGACCTCCGGTTCGGTGTTGTTCGACGGGATCGAGACGGCGGGTCTCTCGCCGCACAAGATCTTTGCTCATGGCATCGCGCAAGTCAGCCAGGCCCGCGATCTCTTCCCCGATCTCACGGTCGAGGACAATCTGCGCTTGGGCGCCATGCGGCGCGGGGGCAAGGAGATCAGCCAGACCCTCCAACTGGTCTATGAGCGCTTTCCGCGTTTGGCCGAGCGCCGCAAACAGCCGACCCGCACCCTTTCGGGCGGCGAACAACAGATGGTCGCCATCGGGCGCGCTCTGATGTCTCGGCCCCGGCTGTTGTTGCTTGATGAACCCTCGGGCGGCCTGTCTCCGCAATTCTGCGAAGAGATCGCCAAGATCATCGACACGCTGAAAGAGGATGGGGTGACCATGTTGATGGTCGAACAAAACCTCAACCTCGCTTTCCGCGCTGCCGACCGCTTTATCGTCCTCAGGGACGGCGAGGTGGTGGACGGCGGCGATGTCCGCGCCATGGCGGGCGACCACGACGCGATTGTGCGCGAAATCTATCTCTGACAAAGGACTTTAAAATGACCACGCTGCATGACGATCTCATCGTCTTCGACGGGCTGATCATCTCGGACTGGGGCCGCCCCGTGTTCGAGGCGATGGCCCAGGGCGGGCTGACCGCAGCCAATTGCACCTGCTCGGTTTGGGAAAACTTCCGTGACACGATGCTGGCCATCGGTGCCTGGAACACCCAGTTCCGCGACAACGCCGACCTGATTGTTAAGGCCAAGACCGTGGCGGACATCCGCCGCGCCAAGGCCGAAGGCAAGACAGGCATCGTCCTTGGCTTTCAGAACACCACCGCTTTTGAGGACCGTCTGGAAACCATCGAGCTCTTCAAAGAACAGGGCGTCGGCATCGTTCAGATGACCTACAACACCCAGAACCTCGTGGGCTCTGGATGCTATGAGAGCACAGATAGCGGTCTGTCGGATTTCGGCCATGAGGTAGTGGCCGAGATGAACCGCGTCGGCATCCTTTGTGATCTCAGCCATGTGGGGCCGAAGACCTCCGAGGAGGTTATCCGCACCTCGCAAAAGCCGGTGGCCTATTCGCATTGCCTGCCCGCCGGATTGAAAGCGCATCCGCGCAACAAATCCGACGACCAGCTCCGCTTTATCGCGGATCACGACGGCTTTGTCGGCGTGACCATGTTCCCGCCTTTCCTCGCCGCCGGCAACGGCGCGACGGTGGACGACTACGTGGCCGCGATCGACTATATCGTGAACCTCGTGGGCGAAGAACGTGTCGGCTTTGGCACCGATTTCACCATGGGATACGGCTCGAAGTTCTTTGAGTACCTGAACCGCGACAAAGGCTATGCCCGCCAGCTCACAGAAATCTGGGAGGTCGAATTCCCCGATGGTCTCGAATCCATTGCCGATTTCCCGAACCTGACCGCCGCTATGGAGCGGGCCGGGTGGTCCGAGATCAAGATACGCCGCGTGATGGGCGAGAACTGGCTGTCGCTGCTCGACCGCGTTTGGTGATCTCCGGCGCCGGGGCATTGCCCCCGGCGTCTATGGTGTTTGCGGGTCAGGATGTTCCGAAACGCCTCAGCTCAAGATCTGTATCTTACGGGTGGCGTCCGGCGACAGCATGGTCGTCATGATGCGGTTGCGGAACACCTCTACATGGCGGGCGGCGACGCGTTCGGCGCCCTCCGTACCCTGCTCGCGGATGCCGGAGAGTGCAGAATCCTACGCTACGGCGGTTTGATCACTTTTTTGACCACCTGTATTCACCGGTGAGAAAGGTGTGGGCCCAGGATTGCCGAGTTCTCCTGACTGAAAGCGC
>NZ_PYIB01000066.1:0-8159 GCF_009129705.1 Roseobacter sp. TSBP12 | reverse complement strand
GATGACACGCGGCGTCGCGGCACTTGGGCCCGACGCCCAACTGGAACTCACCGGCCGCGTCGCCGCGTTCGACGGGTTCAATGCCGATAGCGACCCGCAGCTGGCACGAGATGGGGGTCATCGAATTCAATGGCACGACGATCTGGTTCAAGCTCGACCTCTATGACGTCGACTACCAATACGGCTCGCCGGAGCCCTCCGACCCCGAACAGACGCGGCGGATTCTGACCCTGCTTCTGCCGTCGGAATACTGACGCCCTCCGTCCCTAATCACCGCCCCGGACCACCCTTGCACAAAGGGCGGTCCTTTCGGGCTGGCGGGTTTCCAAGGGCCGCGATGGTTGCGTCCCGCCCGCCGCAGGAGACCAGACATGCCCAAGACACTCGACTACCAGATCACTCTGTACCCGGCTCATCGCGATGGCGCATTTGTCGTCACCCAGTTCCAGATGTTGGGGAGCTACCCCGAGAAGCGCGTCCAGGCTGCGGGCATGGATGACCTTATCGACAAGGTGACGCAGTTCGCGATGGAGCATGGCGAGAGCTGCAGCGCCTCGGTGCGCTGCCTCGCCCCGCGCAAACCGCCCGGGTTCAAACGTGCGACCGAGAACCTCTATTTCAACCTGGTTGACCGGACGACTGAGAAACGCGGCGACGCCGCGGCCTGAAGCCTCCCCAACGGAAACCTCCGGGGCGGCCTCGCGCAACGGTCGCCCTCCCCTTCCCTTAATTCCAAAGGACCAAAGACATGACACAAGTGAATGATTTCTACACGCAGATGCTCGAATCTCAGAGACGGGCTGCCGAACAGCGGGTCGAGACCCGCGCGGCGCTCCTTACCGAGCTGCGCGCCCTCGGTGTGAGGAGCATCAAGGTGCAATACGAAGGCTACGGCGACTCCGGCAATGTCGAGGATGTCGTCGTGAGCCCTGACACGATCACCCTGACAGAAGAGTTGCGGCACCGGGTCGAAGACTTCGGCTGGGACTTCGCCTATGCGCTGAGCCCCGGTTTCGAGAACAACGAAGGCGGCTATGGCGAACTGACCTGGGCGCTCGAGGTGGACAAGATCGGTGTCAGCCACTCGAACCGCTATATCGAGACCGACACCACCGAACACGAGGGGCTCTGACATGGCGCATCCCCTCCACCACGCCGAAAGCTCTGCCCGCAAGTTCGGCGGCGTGCCTGAAGATTATCAGCATGTGCATGACTGGTTTGACTCATCCAAAGAGCACCTCGCGATCTTTACGCATCGTGCACACCGGCACCACGCGCTCGGGATCTTCGAGGCCGAACGACTGTTTGGGCGCAGCCTGACCAACAGCGCTGGCCGGGTCGTCCCGATCCGCTGGATTGGTGAGCAGCATGTGCGCGAAGACTGTCAGGGCCGTATTCCATCGCTGGCGGACTGGCTCGGACGCATTCAGCCGGAACCATGGATGGCCAATGGCCGGATCGACAACGATCCAACGCAGATCGGCAGCGATCCGCGCGCGGCCTGGATCGAAGCAGTCGCCAATCACCAGACCATTCTCGGCTTTGAGGATTGGCTGCTGAAGGTCTCGGTTGAGCACACCCAGCATCGCCAGAACCGCGCCGCCGCCTGAGCCGCCGGGCGGCAAGCTTACGAACCATCTGACCACGTCCAGATCGACCCGCTCGAGCCGCAACCGGCTCAGCGGGTCGATTTCGTTTCAAGAAAGGAGATCGAGATGCACGACCCGGTCCATCAGGAGGCCTACCAGGGCCACACCATCAAAATCTACCATGATCCCGATACTGAGAGCCCACGGGAGTGGTCCAATCTCGGCACGCTGATTTGCTGGCACCGACGCTATCGGCTGGGTGACAGCCATCAGTTCGACAACCCCGAGGCGTTCCTGCGCGACCTCTCGGGCGTCTCGGCGCTGAGGGAACTTTCAATCGAACAGCTGCGCGACCGCGCCGCGCGCAAGGCAATCCTTTTGCCCGTGTTTCTCTATGATCACTCTGGCCTCGCGATGAACACCATCGGGTTTCACTGCCCGTGGGATTCCGGTCAGGTGGGCTTCATCTACGTGACGCTCGCGGCGGTCCGGACGGAGTTTGGCGTGGAACGTGTCACCAAGGCGTTGCGCGAAAAGGCCGAAGACATCCTGCGCGGTGAAATCGTCAGCTACGACGCCTATCTCGACGGGCGGGTCTATGGCTATGTGATTGAGCAGGACGGCGAAGAGGTCGACTCCTGTTGGGGGTTCGTCGGCGACTATGAGCTGGACTGTTTGCTCGAGGCGCGGCATGCAGTGCCTGATCATGAGCCGAAACAGTCGACAAATTCCGATATGGCTCAGGCCCACCCATAGGCAAATCGGTCTGCTACGGCGGGCAGGATTTACGGCGCGACCTTAGCAAGCTTGATGTTCTGTCAATGCTGCAATGCAGAAATAACATAAGGCGGCTATTGTGCATGCGCAGCATAGTCCCTATCTTAAGTCATGTGATCAGTTCCTCCTCCTCCCTGAGCTGATCCAGAATAATCGGCGGCATCCACCTCCTCCCGGATGCCGCCTTTTTCTTTTCTGGCGGTTTCACAATCGGTGAATTGGAACCCCTAAACGCTCGACACTCTGGGGTATCAAAAGGTTTTAGAACTCGGTTATGTTCGATGTCCGGCTATAGGTCTCTCGAACAGCAACAGAGGATCCCTACCTGAGACTGGCTTGTAATACGGCGCTCATCGTCTGCGGTGCCCGCCCGAGGATACGTGACAGTGTGGGATCGACCGTTGAGAATTCACCCGCCCGCGCCGCGCGGTAGTAGCCCAACATAACGGCGATTGAGCCTTCCGGGACACCGGAGGCCCGCGCATTTGCTTGCAGGACATCTTCGCTGATCAAAACGCGTTCGACAGGCCTGCCCATTATCTGACCCGCGCGCTCCGCCAGCTCGGCAAGGTCGAGCGCTTCAGCCCCGGTCAACGGCGGCGTCGGGCCGTCAATCACCTCCTGCCCCGCGAGCAAGGCTGCATCCACCGCAGCGAGATCGTCATGGGTCGTCCACGCGACTTTCCCATCTTGCGGGGCAGCAAATCGCCCCGCTTTCAAGCCCTTGGCATTCATCATCACGGCACTGGCTGCGTAAAAACCGTGGCGCAAGGCCGTCCATGACATCCCCGATGTCGCGAGCATCGCTTCCGTTGCCGCATGATCGCGACCCGGAGGGAAATGCGCGTCCGGCGAACTGGACACCTGACTGGTGTAAAATATGCGCTCCACCCCAATGTCGCGGGCCACGTCGATGGCCGTCGCGTGTTGTGGCAAAGGATTCCCCCCGCTCGCTGCAGCGTTCGAAGACACGAGAAGCAAGTGTTCGGCCCCGTCCCAAGCGTGGCGCAAACTCTCTGGATCGTTATAATCGCCTTGGCGTACGCGCACACCAAGCGCCGTGAATGCCTCGGCATTTGTGGTGTCGCGGACACTGATCCCGATGCGCTCGGCGGCGACGTGATGCAGCAGATTTTCAACAATTTTGCGGCCAAGCTGGCCCGTTGCCCCGGTCACAATCAACATGGCTTTGTCCTTTCCATTTCTGTTTGCCGGACCCACATATCGGCCGGCACCGGTTACACTAGGAGTATCCACTGTTCTTTGTGCCTTTGATAATCTGACAAATATCGAATAGTCTGTTCTCCATGAAGAACAGTATATCCCAAGACGATCTGATCGTGTTTTTGACGGTCCTTGACGAGGGGGGCTTTCGAGCGGCCGCGCGGCGTCTCGGGGTTGCGCCGTCAAACGTCAGCACGACGGTGTCCCGCATCGAGACACAGCTCGGTGTCCCGCTTCTGTTGCGCACGACGCGCAGCATGCGGGCGACGGACCAAGGCCTAGCACTGGCCGCACGGATCGCGCCACTGATGGCCGAGGTGCGCGCGGCTTGTGCTGAAACTGCAAGCTCGACGGGTCGGGTGAGCGGCCGGTTGAAGATCAATGTGCCGGGCGCGGTCATGCCCGATATCCTGCCGCCTATTATGGCCGCGTTTCAGCATCGACACCCGGCTGTGGAGGTCGAGCTTGTTGTCGACAACGGCTTGGTCGATATTGTTGCGTCTGATTGCGATGCGGGAATTCGCTACGGCGCATCGCTTGAAAAGGACATGATCTCCATCCCCATTGGACCGCGCCGCCAGCAGATCGCGCTCGCCGCCTCGCCCGCCTATGTGGAGGCACATGGTTGCCCAGAGACTCCTGCACAACTGACCACCCATGATGCGATCCGATATCGCCTGCCGGGTGGGCCTCTGCTCCCGTGGACATTGCAAGCCGGAGGTAAGGCCATCACGGTCGAGCCTGCCACACGCTTGGTCCTCAGCGTGAATGCCCTGAACTCTGGGTTGAGTTATGCCAGGGCGGGAATGGGGATCATCGCCATGTTCCGCAATTGGCTCGAGGACGATTTTCGCGCACAGACGCTTGTGCCGATCCTGAAAGAGCACTGGCATCCTTTGGATGGGCCAAGGCTCTACTACCCCAACCGGCTTACATCCAACGCGTTACGGGCATTCATTGAGACCTGCCAGAGTAAGGTCTCTGGGGATGAATAAGGTTGCAAATTACCAGTGAAAGTTCGGTTGCAATCACATTCTCTGTGAGCGCTGTTAGGACCTGCCCAAAAGAGCGAGAGACAGGGCGGGAGGGGTGACCCCTCCCGGGTGAGAGAGTGCGCGTGGGCTGGGGATCCACCCTCAACCCCGGAGATTGCCGATGAATACTCACCTCCATTCCGTCCAACTTGCAAGCGAGCCGAAAGCCCCTGCCCTGCCAGAGGCCCTTGGCTTCGCCCAACACCTTTTGCTGGCTGCGAGAACCATTGTGCCGCAGTTCGAAGCGGGTAACCCCATCGACGCCTCTACGCTTCGCGCCGCAATGGAGGAGGCATTCGGCGCCAGCGACACCAGGGGTGCCTGGGTCTGGAAAGACGCCTATGAGGCCGCCGAGATCGCCCAGATCCTGATGCTGTCGCGCTATGGAACCCTGATGCAGCGGCAGGCACTCTCGCCGCAGGCCTTCCTCACTATGGTCGAACGTCTCGCCAGTCTGGCTCCGTCCCACACGCGGCGTTCTAAGGACAGCGTCCGTCTGCAGCAATTCTCCACGCCGCTGCCTCTTGCGGCCGTCGTTGCGCAGGCTGCGGGTTTCCGTGCCGATGACCTCGTGCTCGAGCCCTCGGCCGGCACCGGCATGCTGGCGATCTTCGCCCGGGTCGCCGGCACCCGCCTAGCGTTGAATGAACTCGCTGAAACCCGCCGCGCCCTGCTGGGACACCTGTTCCCCGATGCCGTCGTATCAGACCACGATGCCGCGTCGATCGACGATCGGCTGAATCGGTCGGTCTTGCCCTCGGTTATCGTGATGAACCCACCATTCTCCGTGGCCAATCATGTCGAGGGTCGGTTTCGGCAGGCCACCAGTCAGCATGTCCTGTCTGCACTGGCGCGCCTAATGCCAGGTGGACGTCTTGTCGTCATCACCGGCGAGAGTTTCCGTCCCTCCACCAAGAGCTTCCAGTCGACCTTTCAGCGGATTGGCCAGAGCGCCGATGTGGTGTTTTCCGCCGCGATCGACGGCAAGGTCTTCGCGCGGCATGGCACGACTATCGACACGCGGCTGACGGTGATCGACAAGCGCGTGGCTGGTGCCGAAGAGACCGCGCCGGTCGACTTCGAGGCCGCCTATCATCCGATCTGCGCGACCACGGCCGCGCTTCTCTCTACGGTGCTCATCCATTGCCCGGAACGCCGCAGCCCTCCGCCCTGCCCCACCAATTCTGCTCTTTCGCTGCCGAACCGCCCGACCTGTACCAACCTGCACGCCCTGCGCAATGCCGCCCGCCAGGAAACCCGCGCCCTCGCCGAGGAACGGGCCAAACATCCGTTCGACAGTATCGAGCCCGCGCCCCTCGACTACCTGCCAAAAGCCTGGAGCGAACCCGACGGCGCGCTGCAGGACACGGTCTATGAGGCCTATGACCTTCAGGCGATCATGATCGATGGCGCGGCGGAGCATCCGACCGCGCTGGTGCAATCCGCCGCCATGGCCTCGGTCCCGCCGCCCGTGCCGACCTACCGCCCGGTTCTGCCGAAGACCCTCGTCGAGGGTGGCCTCCTCTCTGCTCCACAGCTCGAAAGCGTCATCTATGCTGGCAATGCGCATCAGACGCATCTCAAGGGCTGGTTCACGCGCGGCGAGATCGAAGGCCATCTGATGGCAGCGGCCGAGGGTGACGAGGGCGCCTTCCGCCTGCGCAAGGGCTGGTTCTTGGGCGATGGCACCGGCTGCGGCAAGGGCCGGCAAGTTGCGGGCATCATCCTCGACAATTGGCTACAAGGCCGCCGCAGGGCGGTCTGGGTCTCAAAAAGCGACAAGCTCATCGAAGATGCGCGGCGCGACTGGATGGCGCTCGGGGGGCGCGAGGGCGATATCGTGCCGCTCTCGAAGTTCCGCCAGGGCAGCGACATCCGCCTGCCCGAGGGTATCCTCTTCGTCACCTATGCCACGCTGCGTTCGGCCGAACGCGAGGGGAAAGCCTCCCGCCTTGACCAGGTCACGTCTTGGCTCGGCGACGGGTTCGACGGGGTCATTGCTTTCGATGAGAGCCACGCCATGGCGAATGCCGCCGGCGAAAAGTCCGACCGCGGCGACAAGAAGGCGTCCCAGCAGGGCCTCGCTGGCCTCGCGCTGCAAAATGCCCTGCCCGATGCGCGCGCGCTCTACGTCTCAGCCACCGGCGCGACGGTCGTCGGCAATCTCGCCTATGCTGCGCGTCTCGGCCTCTGGGGCACGGGAGATTTCCCCTTTGTGACACGGGCCGAGTTCGTCGCCGCGATGGAGGCCGGTGGCATTGCCGCCATGGAGATGATCTCGCGCGACCTGAAGGCGCTCGGGCTCTATCTCGCGCGGTCCCTTTCCTATGCCGGGGTCGAATACGACATGCTCGTGCACGAGCTGACACCCGCCCAAGTCGCGATCTATGACAGTTATGCCGACGCCTATCAGATTATTCACACCAACTTGGAGGCAGCGCTTCAAGCCTCGGGTGTTTCCTCTGAGACAGGCACGCTAAACGCCCAGGCGAAATCCGCGGCGCGCTCCGCTTTCGAGAGCAACAAGCAGCGCTTCTTCAATCATCTCATCACCGCCATGAAATGCCCTTCGCTCATCCGCTCGATCGAAGCGGATCTGGCGGCCGGTCATTCGGCGGTGATCCAGGTCGTCTCGACCAGCGAGGCGGTGATGGAACGCCGCCTAGAGGACATCCCACCCTCGGAATGGGACGACCTGCAGGTCGATTTTACCCCACGCGAGAACATCATGGACTACCTGATGCACAGCTTCCCGACGCAGCTCTTCGAGCCCTACACCGACGAAAACGGCGACCTGCGGTCTCGCCCTGCTCTCGACGGCGATGGCAACCCGATCATCTGCCGCGAGGCGGAGCGGCGGCGGGATGATCTGATCGAGCATCTGGGAGCTCTCGCCCCGGTGCAGGGTGCGCTCGACCAAATCCTTTGGCATTTCGGCGGAGACGCTGTGGCCGAGGTCACGGGGCGCAAGCGGCGCATCGTGAAGACGCGTGAAGGGCGGCTCAAGGTCGAGAACCGCCCCACCTCCTCCAATCTGGGAGAAACCCAAGCTTTCATGGATGACGCCAAGCGGATCCTGATCTTTTCCGATGCGGGGGGCACCGGGCGCAGCTATCACGCCGATCTCGGGGCAAAGAACCAGCGCCTCAGGGTGCACTACCTGCTGGAGCCCGGCTGGAAGGCCGACAATGCGATCCAGGGTCTTGGACGCACCAACCGCACAAACCAGGCGCAGCCGCCACTCTTCCGGCCAGTGGCGACCAATGTGAAAGGCGAGAAGCGGTTTCTCTCCACCATCGCGCGACGTCTCGACACGCTTGGGGCCATCACCAAGGGCCAGCGCGAGACGGGCGGGCAGAACATGTTCCGCGCCGAGGACAATCTCGAGAGCCCCTACGCACGCGCGGCGCTGCGGCAGTTCTTCTACAAACTGCGTGCAGGCAAGATCGAGGCCTGTTCCTACGCGAAGTTCCAGGAGATGACCGGTCTGACGCTCGATGAGGCGGACGGCACCATGAAAGAAAACCTGCCGCCG
>NZ_PYIB01000065.1:0-1949 GCF_009129705.1 Roseobacter sp. TSBP12 | reverse complement strand
GCTGGTTCAAGCGCGGCGAAATCGAAGGCCAGCTGATGGCCGCGGCCGAGGGCGACGAAGGTGCCTTTCGCCTGCGCAAAGGCTGGTTCCTGGGCGATGGCACGGGTTGTGGCAAGGGACGGCAGGTCGCGGGTATCATCCTCGACAATTGGCTGAAGGGGTGTCGCCGGGCAGTCTGGGTGTCAAAAAGCGATAAGCTCATCGAGGATGCGCGCCGCGACTGGGTGGCGCTCGGCGGGCGCGAAAGCGATATCATGCCGCTCTCGAAATTCCGCCAAGGGAGCGACATCAGGCTTCCCGAAGGCATCCTTTTCGTCACCTATGCCACGCTGCGCTCTGCGACACGCGAGGGCAAAGCCTCTCGCCTCGACCAGGTGACGTCCTGGCTTGGCGAGGGGTTCGACGGGGTCATCGCTTTTGATGAAAGCCACGCCATGGCGAACGCCGCCGGCGAAAAGTCCGACCGCGGCGACAGACGCGCCTCCCAGCAAGGCCTCGCTGGTCTTGCATTGCAGAACGCGGTTCCGGATGCACGCGTCCTTTACGTCTCGGCCACTGGTGCGACGGTTGTCGGCAATCTGGCCTATGCCTCCCGCCTCGGGCTCTGGGGCACCGGGGATTTCCCCTTTGTGACGCGGGCAGAGTTCGTCGCCGCGATGGAAGCCGGGGGTATCGCCGCCATGGAGATTATCTCGCGCGACCTGAAGGCGCTCGGGCTTTATCTGGCGCGGTCCCTCTCTTACGCCGGGGTCGAATACGAGATGCTGGTGCATGAGCTGACGCCTGCCCAAGTCGCGATCTACGACAGCTACGCCGATGCCTATCAGATCATTCACAACAACCTCGAGGCGGCGCTTCAGGCCTCGGGCATATCCTCCGAGACCGGCACGCTGAACGCCCAGGCTAAATCCGCCGCGCGTTCAGCCTTCGAGAGCAACAAACAGCGCTTCTTCAACCATCTCATCACCGCTATGAAGTGCCCCTCCCTGATCCGTTCGATCGAGGCGGATCTGGCTGCGGGTCATTCGGCGGTGATCCAGGTGGTGTCGACCAGCGAGGCAGTGATGGAGCGCCGCCTCGAAGACATCCCGCCCTCCGAGTGGGATGATCTGCAGGTCGATTTTACGCCGCGCGAGAACATCATGGACTACCTGTTGCACAGCTTCCCGACGCAGCTTTTTGAGCCCTATACGGACGAGAATGGCGATCTGCGCTCGCGTTCTGCCCTCGATGGCGACGGCAATCCGATTATCTGCCGTGAGGCGGAGCGGCGGCGGGACGCTCTTGTCGAACATCTGGGTGCCCTCGCTCCGGTGCAGGGCGCGCTCGACCAGATCCTCTGGCATTTCGGCGGGGAGGCGGTCGCCGAGGTCACGGGGCGCAAGCGGCGCATCGTGAAAACGCGGCAAGGACGGCTCAAGGTCGAGAACCGCCCCGCCTCCTCCAATCTGGGCGAAACCCAGGCCTTCATGGATGATGCCAAGCGCATCCTGATCTTCTCCGATGCCGGTGGCACCGGGCGCAGCTACCATGCCGATCTCGGGGCCAAGAACCAGCGCCATCGGGTGCATTACCTTCTGGAGCCCGGCTGGAAGGCCGACAATGCGATCCAGGGGCTCGGGCGCACCAATCGTACCAACCAGGCGCAGCCGCCGCTGTTCCGGCCGGTGGCGACCAATGTGAAAGGCGAGAAGCGGTTTCTTTCCACCATCGCCCGCCGTCTCGACACGCTCGGGGCCATCACCAAGGGGCAACGCGAGACCGGCGGGCAGAACATGTTCCGCGCAGAGGACAACCTCGAGAGTCCCTACGCGCGCGCGGCGCTGCGGCAGTTCTTCTACAAGCTGCGGGCGGGCAAGATCGACGCCTGCTCCTACGCGAAGTTTCAGGAGATGACCGGGCTGACGCTCGATGAGGCGGATGGTACGATGAAAGAAAACCTGCCGCCG
>NZ_PYIB01000064.1:0-7485 GCF_009129705.1 Roseobacter sp. TSBP12 | reverse complement strand
TGGTGCCCCCACACGGACTCGAACCGCGGACCTACTGATTACAAAAAAAGTTCAGGGGGTTTCTCCGCATTACGCCAGACTTCGCCACACTGACAAAAATGACTTAAAAACAATTACTTGCATTGACCGCCCCTACTCTCACCCCTCACAATTCACGCTAAGTTTCGGCTCCGCGTGCTTCCGTATTGCTTCCGTTTTTTTGCGGGCCGATTTTTAGGAGGGCAAAATGAGACTTACAAAGCGGTCCGTTGAA
Source organism: Roseobacter sp. TSBP12 (assembly GCF_009129705.1). NCBI lineage: Bacteria > Pseudomonadati > Pseudomonadota > Alphaproteobacteria > Rhodobacterales > Roseobacteraceae > Roseobacter > Roseobacter sp. TSBP12. The sequence goes on along the minus strand of NZ_PYIB01000064.1, from coordinate 7,232 downwards.
GGGCTTGAGACGAGAGAAAAAGACTACTTGATTTGGGATGGCGATGTGCGCGGTTTTGGCGTTCGCGTCTTTCCAACAGGCAAGCGTTCCTATCTGGTGCAATACCGAGCTGGCAGGCGCACACGTCGTCTCACGCTTGGCCAGCACGGCCCTCTTACGACCGATGAAGCCCGCTCTTTAGCCAAGCAACGTCTTGGCGATGTCGCGCGCGGAGATGATCCCTCTGAGACCCGCAAACAAAAGCGCATGGCCCCGACCGTGGCGGCGCTCTGTGATCGCTTCATGGCGGAGTATGTCGCGGAGCATTGCAAGCCCACGACATTCGCGAACTATAAGACCGCTATCACAACACACGTGAAGCCCAAACTTGGCATGTTGCAGATCGCAGATGTGACACGCGCGGACGTGGCCGAGCTTCATCACAACATGAAGGCCACGCCTTACCATGCAAACCGCGTGGTCATGGTCATGTCAAAGATGTTCAACGTGGCCGAAGATTGGGGCTTGCGCGCCGAAGGGACCAACCCGACGCGCCGGATCAAGAAGTATAAGGAAGTCGAGAAAAAGCGCTATCTCAGCGATGACGAACAATCGCGATTGGGCGAGGTGCTTTTCGCGGGTTTGGAACGCGGCGATTATTCCGAATATGTCGTCGCGGCTTTTATGCTCTTGCTGTTGACGGGTTGTCGCTTACGCGAAATTCAGACATTGAAATGGGATTACATCACGCGCACCCATTTGGAGTTGCCGGACAGCAAAACGGGGCGGCGTCGCATCCCCCTGCCCCGTGAGGCTTGGGACGTTCTCGACGCCCTGCCCCGACGCGATGGAAACCCCTACGTGATCTTAGGCGACAAAGCCGACGGCCATTACAACGACCTGCAAAAACCGTGGCGCAAAATTCGTGCGCGCGCGGGCCTAGACGATGTGCGCATTCACGACCTGCGGCATACCTACGCTTCCGTTGCCGTGACCAACGGCATTGATCCGTTCATGCTCAAAGAAATCATGGGCCACAAAAATCTAACGACCACGTTACGCTACGCGCATTTGGCAGACGACGCCGTGCAACGCGCAGCCGGATCGGTCGCGGCGCGTCTCGCGGGGGCGATACGTAAGGATAGGAGAGCGGAACCTACGTTACGAGTGGTACGTTAGGTTTCGTATCGCAAGAAAATCAAAATTGAGGTTCGCTATAGGCCGTACAGGCTCCGTGCCAAATTTCGGTATTACTCTCGAAGCTAGGCACACCGTCAAAATCATTGCGGTGATAGCGGCCTGTGTAGCGGTGTATCTCTACATAGACTGATCGAGCTGTTGTCTGGTCGGGATTTAGTGCGGTTGAGCAATGCCACGTAGCATGTGTTTCAGTGATTACGAATTGAGGCTCATCAACACAATGCGACCGCTTGCCAACCGCTACCAATTCTCCGTCTTCGTAATACAATGGGATAGATTGGCTTTTCTTTTTCGGATTATTCCCAAGACTTTCATATTCGCAAAATAGAAATGAAACGTCTTCCGCTAGAAGCGGTATAGCCGAAAGCGAAATCATCGCTGCCATCCCGAAAGTTCGTATCATCATTTTGTCCCTGAGTTGCCCTAGCTATTAGCATTGAGGATATGCATCGCCATGACAACCCAATGAATGCCAATCGCTATGTTTTGAGATTGGTGAGCAAACATTGCGCATCGTTAGATAGGTAGGTAATTACCTAGGAACGTTGCGGGCCTATTTACCTAGGTAGATATGTGCCGTTTCCCTACGTAGCGTATAGGTATGATACGGGCCGCTAGCTCTCATCGCACCCATTACATATGGATATGTTACGTATCGAATGAAGCGAGGAGTTACATGTCAGACGATTCCCAAGACGGCATGACTTTGCGCCAAGAGGTCGAAGCCGACCTGACTGAAGACTTATCTCAGCGCCTACATAAGTTAATAGACGCGCGAACGGACTTGGGGCTTTTTCGTGAGCGCTTAATCCATATACTAACGCGCTATGAAACGTACGAGATACGCAAACCGAAAGTGACCCGCAAAGCGCGGAAGAGCCAAATCGAAAACCTCAAAGACAAAGCCGAAAAGTTTCTCGCTGCCGCAAGCGCACTTCATCCACAGACTGAACAATCCATCGACCATTCAATTGGTAGCGAAAAGCTGAGAGCTCACTGGCACAAGTTCGGCATCCTCAATTTAGATGCGCCTGACGTCTCAGAGAGTGATGGCATGTCAGATTGCACCAATGCAGTTTCCGAAGTCATCGCAGCATGTGACGACGAGCTGCGCCAACTTGACGAGACAAAAGGCGAAGGGCGAAAAAGTTCAAATCCCGAAGTTGATCAGCTCATATCAGACTTGGCAGACATTTACGCTACCGAGTCTCAATTAGGGAAATCTCCTATCTATCCCAGCGAAACGTCAGAAGACGGATATGAAGGTGGCCTGTACCTGCTGACAAAAGTTCTTCTCCAAGAGTATGCGCCAACCAATTACGCAAGTTGTGCAGATGGTTTGGGACAGCGCATTAGGCGCGTCCTCAGCACTCTTTGAATGAGGTGACAAATTGGGGTCCACTTTGACCCCTTTCTGTCATTATCTTTGCTCTGTTGCCCTCCTCATACTGGTCCCAATGAAACGCAAGCCATTGAGGACAACATGCAGACACAACGTGATCCAGACTACTACGACCGCCTGATTGGCGAAAAAGAAGCGGCTAGCTACCTTTGCTATTCCGTGCGCGCTTTGCAGAATTGGCGTGTGCGTGGCGGCGGGCCGATGTTCATCAAAGTATCGGGCCGCTCGGTGCGGTACACGCGCGGCGATCTGCAAGAGTGGATCAATGCCAAGCGCGTGGCGAACACCACCTGCCCACCCTCCTAACATATTCAGTTTTGCCCGTTCAGAGTTGGCAGCGCTGAGCGGGATTTTGGGGCCGGATGGCTTCCAATAGGGCGCGAGGTCTCGCGATCTCGCGCCCTTCCTATGTCTGCTGAACACTCAAACCTAACAGGCATTCGAAAAGGAAACCCAATGTCATCAACACCAGCACACAAATTCAAAATCGGCCTGATTACGGCCACCATTTGGAACAACGACGGCTTTTTCTCCGTCGACCTGACACGCTCTTACAAGACGCAGGACGGCGATTGGCGCAATACCAGCAGCTTTGGCCACAATGACCTGCTGAACCTCTCCAAATGCGCGGAACGGTCCGAGACTTGGATCGCAAAGCAACTTGCGGCCAATACCTAATTGGAGCGCCGGACCTCGTGTCCGGCCCCAAAACAATAGCTGCCCCGCCGGAGGCACCTTTGCAGGGCGCTTGCGCCCGTCTCTTTCATAACAACCGATCCAAAATAGCGCGGCAATCGCCGACAAAGGGGGGTGATTGTAGCACCCCCCTCTAGAAATACAGATCATCACACAGGACAAGAAAGCTATGCACATCGTACACCGTGGATTTGACCGTCTGGAATTGGCCATAGGCGTCAATATCCCACCCGAACTCTTTGAATTTCTAAACCCCTTGCGCGAGGAGGCCGAAGAGGCCCGCCAAAAACTGCCCGTGAGTTATGGCGGCGCAGATTTTGACCTCTTTCCCAACGGCGTGCAGGGCTACCGCTTTGTGTTGCAAGGTGGGCCGATGGAGGTGACTTGGTTTTTCAAGAAGCCCAACGCCCGCGACCCGTGGGGCATCCGCATTGTGGTCGGGTCGCTGTTTCTCGCCACCCAAGGGCTTGGAATGGTCCGCGCCTATATCGCCAAGACGTTGGAGCGGCTTGGCGTTCGCTACGGCCCGCATCAAGTCAGCATCGGGCGCACCGATTTTTGCATCGACATTCTGGCCCCATCATTCGAGCTAAACCCTGAGAATTTTGTCATGCATAGCCATGCCAACCGCGCCGACCATCTCACGCCCGAAGAGCATACGCGCAGCAACGGCAAGTCCGGTCGCTTCACCTCCGTGACCGTTGGCAAAACGCCGGGGCGACAAGTAATTATCTACGACAAGCGCCGTGAAGTGATCGACAAGCGCAAGCCGATCTGGTGGGACGTGTGGAACGCCAATCTTGAGGCGGAGGGTTTGCCCCCTCTGGACCCGCAAGAGCGCTCAGAGAGCCAAATCTGGCGCGTAGAGGTTCGTGCGGGCAAGCAGGTTATGAAAGACCGTTGGGGCATCAGCCAATGGGATCATTTTGACATCAAATTTGGTGATGTGATTGCCGAGGGCTTCGAGAAAATCCGCTATTGCGATCCCGCCCCCACCGACACCAACCGCGCCCGTTGGCCTAACCATCCCCTTTGGGACTTGGCAAAGGTAGACGCGGACACCGATCTAAGCGAAATGCGCAGCCACTTGGAAGTGGACAAGGTCAAAGCAGTCCACAAGGCCGACCACATCAAACTGATGATGACCCTCGCTGTCGGCAACTGCACCACCCTAGCAGCCCTTGAGGGCGTCGAGAGCGACGATCTACAAGACTACATGGAACGCATGGGGCAAAGGTTGCGCATGGAGATACAAGCCGACCCTGAGCGCGCCGCGAATAAGCTCAGCAAGGCGAAGGATCGGTATCGGTTTGTGGGGTGAAGAAGGGCGGAAAGCCGACATTCGCTGCAGGAGAAAACCCATCAGTTGTTCTCGTTTGGTTTGGACATTCAAGTAGTTGATGATTGAGTCGCCTTAATCCTAGGACTGATGGGCTAAAAGCCCTTAAAAGGCCGACAGAAATCATTTGGTAGCATGCGCAACTAATTGGATATATCATTGCAAGAAAAAGATATTGGGAATATAATGATTTTGCTCTTTACGCGGATGTGCGGCAACGCACGGTCTGGTGCACAGCCGGACCCTAATTTATTGATCGCATCTTGGCGCGATAAGAACATAAAGTCCTTATCGCTCTTGCAAGTATTCAGAACAATAAGGACTTTATGTTCTTATCGCTTCTTCAAAGGTACTGAGCATACTCAATGCGGGGGGCTTGATGTCTGTACAACTTGACCCCCGCGACAAGTTCTCAAAGCTGATTGATTTGACAGAATCTAGGGTACTTCTAGCGCCCCATATTACATTTATTTGTGGTGGTCCTGTCGATATACGAGTCATGACCAATCATTCTATACGAAATATGTTTATGAACCTGTCTGCTAAGATGCCTGCAAAATCCGAAGGCTTCACGTTGGCAGAAAATTTCAAAGACTGGCAAAACGGGTATAACAACCTCGCTGACTTTGAGAAAGACATAGCGGCGATCTCGTCAGTAATCGTCGTAATCTTGGAAAGCGCTGGTTCGCTTGCTGAGTTAGGTCTGTTCTTCGCCAACGACGCGCTACGCCAAAAGATGATCGTAGTTGTGCATAGTCAACACCACTTGAACGAGTCCTTCATCAAATTTGGTATATTGAAGCCACTGGAAGCTGACAAAGAAGAATCTGTTCTCGTTTATGAGATTGACAGCGACAACATTGATGATGTGGAGGAAAGTGAGGTTGAAGACATACTGGAAGAGGTTTGGGGAATATCCGAAAAAATCGATAAAACATCCTTATTTGACACATCTAACCACGGCCACAGTATTTTTCTCACCTTTCAGATCATTGATCTATTCACGATCCTCACAAAATCAGAAATTGAGAATTATCTTTCGAGCTTAGGAGTACACTTTACTAAAAGGCAACTTCAATCCGCGCTGTATATACTCACGAAGTTCAAATTGCTCAAACAGGAAAAAAGATCATCCCAAACATTCTATTTTGTGCCTCCAGAAATCTCTGATCGCGTGGACTTAGCATTCCGAAAGGATGGGAATAGACGATACGATTCACGTGCCATAAAACTTGAGGTTTTGGAGTATTATCGAGCCGAAGGAACCTCAAACCGTAGCTTCAAGAACCGGATGAACCTATGGGGTCGGCATGTAGAGGTGTCCCCATGAGCGATATCATTCAACGCATAAAGCGCCGCTTTGCATTCTCAGATAGCGAGTTTAATACGTACTTAAACACGGCGCCATTTAGATACAAAAATTACACAATTCCCAAACGGTCTGGCGGGGTCAGATTAATTTCCCAACCCTCTAAAGACCTTAAATCTATTCAACGCTTTATCCTGTCCGAGTTTCTCCTCCCGAAGCTTGAAATTCATGAGTGTGCGACAGCGTATCGCGAAGAACGTAATATAGCAGACAACGCTCGCCCTCATTTACAGAACCAGTTTCTCCTCAAAATGGATTTCAAAGATTTTTTTCCTTCGATAAGGGCGATAGACTTTTCACAATATGCCCTGAGACGCTCTATAGTTGAGTCTGAAGAAGAAGCTACCATGCTCGGAAAGATATTTTTTAAGAGCACGAACAACGGCCTGAGATTAAGCATTGGGTCGCCGGGGTCACCGCCAATATCAAACGCTGTTATGATCAACTTCGATAAACAGATTTCGTCTATGTGCCGAGATTCTGGCATTGCCTTCACCAGGTACTCAGATGACCTCACCTTTTCTAGCAACAGCAAGGGCATCCTATTTGGCATTCCAAATCAGGTTCAAGAGGTGCTTGAAGTTATTCAAAGACCAAAGCTGATGATCAATGCAGAAAAGACGAAGTTCTCATCAAAGAAGTTTAATCGACACGTTACTGGAATTACCATCACAAACGATGGTTTGATGTCTCTGGGACGGCAGACAAAAAGGAGGGTCCGTTCCGAAGTGTACAACGCGCCCAGCATGCAACCCAAAGAGCGGCAAAGGCTTAGAGGATATCTGTCTTACGCTAAACAGTTTGAACCAAGTTTCGTTATCAAGCTTTGGGAGAAATACCCAGCGCAGATGGCCCTGATCAAAAATTCTGCTTTCACAAAACGAAATGGCGATCCGCAGTAGTTACAGCGTTCACCGCCTTACGCCAGCCAAGTTTATGATGTCACGTACCCATTAAATGTCAGCTTAGGGGAAACTGCATCGCAGCGGATAGTGAAGTGACGAAGGTCCGCTCTGGGCCGATAGCGACTATTTAGGCGCTTTCGGATGCTGGCAGCAAAAGGCCCACAAATCTACGTTGCGCAGAAACCACACACAGATTCTCTCACCGCGTGCTTCCGCATTGCTTCCGCATTTCAAAATAGAACAAATGCGAACGAGGAAATTATGCGCAACGTATTGAATTAATTGTGAAAAATGGTGCCCCCACACGGACTCGAACCGCGGACCTACTGATTACAAATCAGT
>NZ_PYIB01000063.1:0-36520 GCF_009129705.1 Roseobacter sp. TSBP12 | reverse complement strand
CTGCGGGGCATCGGCGACCGGGGTATTGCCAAGGATGGAACGTCGAAACGCGTCATTCTGCGCGGCGATCAGCGCGGCTTCCCGCACAGGGTCAAGGTCGAGTGTGGTGGTCATGGGATATCTCCGGGACGGGCCAGCCGATCCGATATCGGCTGTAGGCAACCCGTCAGCCGGAAAGAGCCGCCCTCGATGTGAGGGCGGCCCAAAGCTCATGTGGCAATCAGATCGGTGTTTGCTTCGTCAGGCCGCATGCCCACTGAGGAAGGCGGGCAAGGATGACGGTTCGTCGCTCTCCGCCTCGGTCAGAGGATCGGTGGCGGGCACGTCCCCTTCGTCGGTCTCCGACGCATCACCAACCATGTCGGCACCGACGTCCGCCGCACCGGCAAACACCATGCCTTCGGGCAGCCAGCGTGTCGTCCTGGCGACCGTGGCGGCGTCGAAACCTTCCGTCTGCCCGGCCGTTTCCGCGAAAGCCCGCTCCATCGCGGCCGCGAGATCAGCCTTGCGCTCGCGATTGCGATCCTCGGCGTAATCCGCGCCGATCAGCTTGCGCGCCGTGGCCACTGCATGGCCCTTGTTGACCCGACCCCAGTAGTTCTGCGCGGTCGGGCGCCAGCAGGCCGCCAAATCGACGTCAAGACGCGCGCCAATCTCCTCGATGATCGGGGAGGGGCGATTGTCGGAGGAAAGCTGCGGTTTGAGCGCCAGACCTGATGCCCAGGCGAAGAGCGCCTGCTTGTCTGCGACAGGCAGCGCCGACATCGCACGGAAGTCCTCGGGCTTCTCCAGCTTCATCCAGTCGGTGGCGAGGTCCTGTTCCAGTGCCTCGAGCATCTTCTGGGCGACAGTATCCCCATGCAGCACCTCGCGGTTCTGCGCCTGGAAAGGCCGGATCGAGATGTCGAGCGCCTCGTTGTTGTAGGACCGCCCCAGAGCCTGCTCGCAGAGCGCATAGAGCATCGCATCGAACGCCACCTCGAAATCCGCCGCCAGATGCGCCCGCAGGATATGCTGGCGCGTCGCACGCAGATCGTCGGCGAGGCTCGCTGAAATCCCGTCCGCCTTGCGCAACGTCGCGGCCGGGTCGGAGCTCGGCACCGGCGTGGAGGAGGTCGGCGGCGTCACGTGTGGGTGGGCAGGGGAGGGGGCGCCATCCGCATCTGCGGTGGTCTCGTCAGGTTCGGGCGCGGCGGGAATATCCTCGGGCCGCACGAGGCCCTTCTCGACGCGCAACGCCCCGTCATGGCCGATGGTCAGAACCACGCCGGCGATGGCGCGATCCTCGTCGGCATAGGGCTGCCGTTCGCGCTGAAGGGCTTCAATCTCACGCAAACGCGGCTCGATGGCATAGTATTCGTCGGTCTCGGCGTCCGTCCAATCCTCACCGTCATTCTGCGCCGCCAGTTCTTCTTCGCGTGCGACGAGACGCTCTTCTTCGGCAAGCAGGTCCGGATCGGGTTCGATGTCCCGCGGATAGACCCGCCCGAAACTGCGAAACGCGCCGTAATCCACCGAGAGATGCACCTCGACCCATTTCCACTCCGCCTCGAAGGGTTTGGCCGCAGCCTGCAGTTTTTCGATGGCGAGACGCTCTAGGAGCTCGGGGTTTTCCATATGGGCGCTGGCACGATCGTCGAAGAGATCGCGCAGCAGGACGCCACCGGCCGCCTCATAGGCCTCGATACCGACAAAGCGCCCGAGGGCCGAGTTGGCGGAATGCGCGGTCTCGGTCAGGTGGCGTTTGATGCTCTGGGGATGGATGTGATAGCCGCCCTTTACCGCGTTCCAGACCGCCAGTTGGCGATCATGGTCGTCGGTCAGCGTGAAGGCCATCACGCATTCGAGGGTCAAATCGCCCGCGCGAAACTGCTCGATGATCTCCGGCGCGACACGGGCGAGTTTGAGGCGGCGGCGCACCAGGTCGACGGAAACGCCGAACTTCAGCGCAATCTCGTCCTCGCTGCGTCCCTCGGCGATCATCGCCTCAAAAGCCTCGAATTGGTCAGCCGGATGCATCGCTACCCGCTGGAGGTTTTCTGTGGCGGAGGTGAGGATGGCATTGCGCTCATCTTCGACGAGGCAGGGCACAGGATGATCTGCGGGGATGATACCGTCATCGGCAAGCTGCTTCAGCGCCTTGAGACGGCGACCACCAGCATCGACCGCAAAACGTGTCTCTGACAGCGCATGGACCACCAGATTTTGCTTGATGCCAGTCTCTCGAATACTTGCGAAGAGTTCCGCGTCATCCTTCTCACTTGTGGCGACTTTGCGGACATTGAGCGGGCTGGGTTCCAACTGGTCGAGCGGGATCAGGCGGATATCGGAAGCGCTGGCGGGCGTTGCCAATCCGGCGGCTTCGGTTTTCGTCGCGGTGGCGGGTTTCGGTCCGGTAGTGGTCTTGGCCATGGTCAGGGTCCTTGTCACGCCGGGCCCGGATGAGACTCTCTCTATCCTTTCAAGCCCGGCACCCGGGCTTCCCTTTCTTTGGCTCTTTTTCAATGAGAGTTGAACATTTAAAGATATTCCAGCACTCAGATCTCCTTCATTCGGTTGGACCATACAAATATTTTAACTTACCCGAACCGAGGGGGAATTCGATCCGTGAAAGTGGAAGCGGATCGATCTCGAGTTCCGCTCCTTTGATTTTGCGATCCTAAGTTTAAGAGAAGATCACCTGAATATCAGTATACTCAGCGAGACCCTCTTCGCCAAACTCGACCCCAAGGCCAGATTGCTTAACCCCACCGAAAGGCGCGTTTGGCTGGATGGCACCGTGCTTGTTGATCCAGACCGATCCGCATTCCATCCGCTTGGCAAGTTCGCGGCCTTTCTCGATGTCGGAGGTCCAGATCGAGCCTCCCAGACCATTGTTTGAGTCATTCGCCGCCGCGATGGCCTTTTCCACATCCGTGTAGCGGATCACAGGAAGCACCGGGCCAAACTGCTCCTCGGTGACCAGAAGGTTGTCTTGCGACAGGTCGGCGATGATGGTGGGCGGAAAGAACAGACCCTCGCCTGGCACGCCGCCGAGAAGCACCCGGCCCTCAGACTCGCCCGCATCGACAAGCCGCCGCACCTTGTCGAATTGCATGGCGTTCTGAATCGGCCCAAGGACGCTGTCCTCGTTCATCCCGTCGCCGACCGGAATGTTCTTGGCAAAGGCGACCAGGTTTTCGCAGACCTCGTCATAGATCGAGTCGTGTACATACAGGCGCTTCATGGCCGCGCAAGTCTGGCCGTTGTTGATGAACGCGCCCCAAAACAGCCCCTCTGCAATCGCCTTGGGATCAGCATCGGGAAGGACGATACCGGCGTCATTGCCGCCCATCTCCAGCGTTAGACGCTTCATGGTTTCGGCGGCCGATTGCATGACCTTCTGACCCGTCGCGCAAGAGCCGGTGAAAACGATCTTGCGGATGCCCGTGTGGGCCGACATGGCGGCTCCGAGGTTGAGCGCCTTGTCGTCGCCGGTCACGACATTGACCACGCCTGAGGGCAGGACCTCACTCATAATCTCCCCAAGACGTATGGTTGAAAGTGGCGTTAAGGGTGAGGGCTTGACCACCACGGTATTGCCGGTGCGCAGCGCCGGCATGATGTGCCAAATCGCGATCATCACGGGGAAGTTCCACGGGGTGATGGAGCCGACCACGCCAAGGGGTTTACGGTGCAGTTCGACATGGCCCTCGTTATTGTCTTGAAGGATCTTGACTGGCAGCGACAGGCTTGCGGAATAGCCGGCCCAAGCCTGCGCGCCACCGAGTTCCCAGCGCGAGCCAAGTCCGTTCAGAGGCTTGCCCTGTTCCTTGGTGATCAGAACGGCCAGCTCCTCGGCATGTTCGCCAATCGTGGTCGCGACCTTTTCACAATATGCTTGAAGCTCGTCAGAAGACAGTTTGGACCAAGTTTTAAATGCGGCTTGTGCAGCGGCCACTGCAATATCGAGATCGGCGAGCGAGGCGTTCGGGGCATATCCTGCTACCTCACCCGACGAGGGGTTGAGGACAGGAAAGGTCGCCCCATTTGTGGACATGGGACGTTCGGGGCTTAATGTCGTGGACATGGTGGAATTTCCTCTGAAGAAGTGCAAAACGCGGGATAGGAATTGGCCAACAGGCTCGCTGCCAACTTTCCCATGCAACGCGGATTTGTGCTGTGAACCCCGCGTCATGCCGCAGCCTGCTTTGTGAGATTGACCGGATGGTGAAACATATGACACCCATTCGGCGAGTAGTTCGGCACATCGCTGGCAACTTCCGACCCCTCTTCCGAAAACAGGGCCTTCTGCATGTCGTCAGGCGACGCGAAATAGGCGCGAAAGACACAGAAGGGCGAGTGCGCACCTTCCCTAAGCGGCGAAGGATAGGCCACTTCGTAGGAAATCAGACCTGGGAGTCGCTGCGCAAGTGGGAGATGCCTCGTATCGTAATAGTTCCTAAAGTAGTCCGGGTCGACCGGGGTGGGATATTCAACGCAAAGACAATACATAGATCCCTCCTTTTATGAGATGAGGCATTGCCGTCAAACGACGCCGCGGGTCCCTACAGCGAGGTCACCTCTGTCACGGCGCGATTTTGCGACGATTATTGCCTGACGCCCAATCGCCACCAGAGCGATCATGTTCAGCACGCCGAACACATACGCCGGAGCGAGTCCGATGAAGCTGAAAATGTTGGACGGGCCGATTGGCGTGTCGCCAAATGCTAGGGCCCGGTTCGGCGAAAAGTTGGATCCCCAATAGAAAACAACGTTCGACCAACCGTCCAGCATGACGATCCAGCCCCAAATCTTACCCCATTTTTCCGAGAAATTCAGATGAGGTATAACAAATGCGACTGCGATTGTCATAAGACCGTTCAAGACTGGCCCGGTATGGGTTCCGCGCCATCCATGTTCGGTGCCGGGCAGTTGAAAGGAGACGAAAAAGCCCGGGACAATCTCGAAGCCGCCCAGCAAGAACATCCAGTAGCCAAGCCCACCCACCAGTGCAGCAAAAATCATCAGTACACCGTTCCCGGCCATAATGTCGCGGAGTGTAAGCTTCCACGGTTCGACGTGTTCGTCAGTCATAGTATCCTCCCTTAGTGTTGATGGTCCGTGACATTTTTTCTACGAACCCGGAAATCTCAGGCTGGCACCCGTTTGTTGGCGTCGGTCAGGCCGCGAAAGCTACCGCCATGGTAAACCAAGGGCGTGATACCCTGAACCTTGGCGCCAACTACGCGACCGAATATTACTGCATGCGTCCCGGAATTGACGATCTCTGAAATTTCGCATTCCAAGGCGGTTGCGCCATTCAGAACTGGCATCCCCAGGACATCTCCATTTGCCCAAGCCGACGACTCAAACCGATCATCGCCTTGAAGCCCACTTCGCCCGGCGAAAGTTTCAGCAGTGTTCTGGTGTTCATAATCGAGAATATTGACTGCGAAATGACCCGCGTCGCGGATCATCTTGAAGGTCCCGGTGTTTTGGTTAGTGCAGGCCAGAATTGTTGCGGGCTCTGCGCATACTGAACAGACAGCGGTCGCTGTGATGCCTCGGCGCTCCTCTCCGAGGCGAGTGGTTACGATGTTTACCCCCGCAGCCAATTCAGCGAGAGCCGCGCGAAATGTTTGATCATCAACCATGATCTTCTCCTTTTTTCTTGCTTGCCCTGTGAGAAATGATGAGCGTCAATGCTTTTAAATTTAAAAGTGTACGACGACGCCCGCAGTTACGATCAGGGGATCAAGCGTAATGTCTGCTTCTGCTGGCACCCCACCAACGGTACCACGCGCCTTGGTCTCAAGTGCGATGTACTTCGCATCGAGGAACCATCCCGTCTTGTTGCCCAAGGGTCCCTCAATTCCAGCCTGAATGATCGGCGCAAACGCATTGTCCACGTCGAAGCCATCAATCGCGCCATCACTCGTGTCAAAAATAATCGTATAATTCACGCCGCCGCCGACATAGGCATCAAGCCATTGCCGAATTCAGGGAAATGATAGAGTCCGGTCAATGTGGCCGGCCCATAAGTGACCTTGCCCAATTCGAGGCCAGAGAGTGGCCCTGAACCGTTCAAGGTGGCGGTGGGTGGGATACCAACAGTTAACTCTGCCGAAAAACGCTCCGAAAAGCGATATCCGATGCCAATTGTCGGCGTCAAATCATCGTCAGTGGTGAAGCTCGCGCCCGGAACCGTAGCACCTCCCAGTGAAATGTCGGCGCTTTCATTCATCCCGATATGCGACAACCCGAGCCGTAGCGACCAGGGCCCAGCATCCTGAGCCTGCACATGTGTGGCGGTTGCAGCAAGCAGTGCTGCCGCGCAGATTAGTTTGGTTTTCATAATCTATTTTTTCCTAGCAAAACCCTGGCAAAAACTGGCGCAGGTTGCACGCTGCACCGATTTTCCTCACTCGGCCGCCATCGCCTGCTGTGCGCTTGCTATGGTGGACCTCACACGCTCAGGGCTGGAGAAGATATCCCACTGACGCTCAGGATGGTTGAAGCCTTCGGTGAACTGATCTGCCAGTGCGCGGTTTTGCGCCATGCCGCCGATGAACTCCAACAGACTCGGATCGAGAGACGCCAAATTGTCGAGCATGTAGTTTGTCCAGCGGGTTGCGCATACGACGCGGTCGCCACGGCGTGCATCGAACTTCTCTAGGAAGCGCTGGTCGAAGACGTCGTTTTCAACGATCTCCTCACCAAGAATGACCGCAGCATAGGATGCCATATTGGCCCCTTGCCCCAGCACCGGATCAACGACAGCATGGACGTCACCCAGGGCAATTGCCAACTTTCCATTGCCAAGCCGCGTGTGGCTCTTGCGAACAGTGGGGGTGACACCGCCCTGCAAAATATCCATTGGCGAATTGGCAAGATCGAACTCATCGCGATCAATGCGCGCATAAAGAGTCGGGTAGTGTGCTTTGATCTTCTCGAGCATCAGATCAAGGAACGCACGCGGGTCATCATCATATTTGGTGCGGGCGAGGATCTCAAGATCTCCGCCAATGTGGTTTTCAAAGACGAGAGCCTTGCAGAACCCGTTGAACGACCACGTCGGGATCTCGATAAGTTCGCCGGCGCCAGGAGAAAAATACATCGTCACAGCGCGCGTTTCGGTCTCAGCGATGCCTTTGAACAAACCGACGCAGAGCATTCGTTGCGGGCGTTCGTAAGGAGAGTAGCTGTCATCGCGGCCAAACATCTGTCCGATCGCGCCTTTGCCGGTACAAATTACGGTAAGGTCGCTCTCGTCAGAAATGCATTCGATCTGGTCATGCTCAACAGGACCGTAAACCACCTCGCCGCCGCGGTCGATATAGTCTTGCAAGAGCGCCGGCTGATAGATGCGGTAGTCGACGGCGCGGCTGGGTTGCGCCAAGTCGCCAAAGATATGGATCGGGTCCGGCGTGCCGATGTAGTAGTAGTGACCGAAATAGCCGTATTCCTTCGATGGCCAGTGATTGCATCCGAGTATATCCTCACGCTCGACCGTAACATGGTGGTGGGCGACCGTGTTCATCAATCGCGAACCTGCGTAGTCCTCGGGAGCACGGTCTGTGTACAGACGTGGTGTGATCCCTTTTTGCAGCAGGTAGAGCCCCAGTTGCAGCCCCGCAGTGCCCGCACCAATGATGGCAATTTTCTTTGTCATAGCTTCCTCCCTTGATCTCCTGTGTAAAAATAGATCGACAGGTCGGTCAATGAAAGATAAATTATCGCATATGACTTATCAAAAATGGAATAAATCGATATGAGCGATCGGCTTCAGGCCTACGAAATCTTCGCCGAACTCATGGATCGCAGGAATTTTTCCCAGACCTCACGAGCATTGAACGTTCCGCAGGCTACGGTCAGCAAGCAGATCGCCGCGCTCGAAGCCTCTCTGGGAATTCAGCTTTTCATTCGTTCCACCCGGCGAATGTACCCGACGAGAGAAGCGGAGGAACTGATACCTCATGTACGACACATGTTGGACGCCCGCGCCGAGGTGATGCGCGTCGCCCACGGAGAGCTCCCGCGTATCTCCGGGACCATGCGAATTTCTGCGCCGCATTCGTACGGTCGGCGAGTGCTGCTACCGCTCTTGATCGAGTTCCTGGAGCTTTATCCCGGGCTGACTGTCGATGTCACGCTACACCGCCGCCCCCCAGACCTGCTTGATGCAAAGCTTGACCTCGCCATCATTGGCACCCCAGCACTGGAAGGTCCGTACCGACAGCGCTTGCTCAGCAATCATCACTGGATTGTGGTGGGCGCGCCGGACTATCTGAGAAATCACGGGCGCCGTCGATTCCGCTCGAGCTAGAGCAGCATGCGCTCCTCGTGCCACGGGCTTACCCATCTGATGTGCTTACCTTCGACTCGGAGGACGGACGCCAGTCGATCACCATTTGCTCAAGGTTGCAGGGGAACGATGTCGATTTTGCTGAAGGCGCTGCATGGCAAAACGTCGGTCTGGCAATTTTACCGGATTGGATTATTCATTCTAAGCCAGCACTCGAACAAGTTTTACCCGACTATGTGCTGGCACCAATTCCGATCCGAATAGTCTTTCCTGAGGCCAAAATTTTCCCGCGTCGACTCCGTGCGCTCATAGATTTTCTGATCTCGCGTGTCGGCAGTATGTAACCGGGTTCAAGCAAATTACTAAAGAGTCATAAACAGGATAACGTGAAAACCGAATGACCGACCCTCTTCTCACCGTATCGCCCCCCCGCGCGCCCGATTTTATTGTGACGATATACGGCGACGTGGTTGAACCTCGCGGCGGAACGCTATGGATGGGCGCGCTCATTGAGTGTTGTGCTGAACACGGTATCAGCGAAAGCTTAGTGCGCACCGCCGTGTCGCGGCTCGTCAGTTCGGGACGGCTGGAGGGTGCGCGCTTGGGACGCAAAAGTTTTTACCGCCTCTCGACTGCTGCCCAAGCCGAATTTCGCGATGCCGCTCGCATTCTTTTCGATTCACCCCCGACACCCGAAAGCTGGCTCGTCGCGCTTCGTGAGCCCGATGCTTGCGGCGAAGCGCCATTCCCATGGGTGCGTCTAGCCTCGGGTGTTGCTCTGGCTCCAGCAAGGACCGACTTGCGCGCCATTGATGGCGTGATCTTTGAAGCGCATCCCGTGTCCGGACACATACCTGCATTGGCTGCGCAGAACTGGCCCCTGTGCGATGTCGCCACCGCTTACAAGCGTGTCATTGATCGCTACGCTCATCTGATGGAGCGGCTTGATGAAGCGACGGCCAGTGGGAGTACGGCATTGACATTGCGGCTAAGGCTTGTCGATGACTATCGGCGTGCCGCGTTGGCGGATCCGCAACTGCCACTGCATGCTTGCCCGGATGAATGGCCTGCCGATGCGGCCCAGGATCTTTTCACGCGATTGTATCTCGCGCTTTCTCCGGCAGCCGACAGGCATATTGCCGCGCAGTTCCAGAATCAGAGCGGATTTCTGCCACGCGATACCAAGGCCACGTTGACCAGACTTGCCCGGTTACGGGCGTCGCTTGCATGACTCGTTGGCAGCTTTAGCAGCGCTGCACCTCAAAACATCACAAAAAAAAATAATTCTGATTTACATGTGATGTTTGCTCATCTATATCAACGACCGATCGGTCGATCAATTTGAGGGGTGGACCGAATCGTGGCGGAGGAGATATATATGCCAGAAGCTTTCATCTGTGATGCGGTGCGGACTCCGGTCGGCCGATATGGCGGAGCGCTGTCAGGGGTGCGGGCGGATGATCTTGCCGCAATCCCATTGCGCGCGTTGATCGACCGCAATCCCGACGTGGATTGGGCACAGATTGATGACGTGATCTTGGGCTGTGCAAACCAAGCCGGCGAAGACAACCGCAACGTGGCGCGCATGGCGGCACTTTTGGCCGGTGTCCCGATCGAAGTGCCGGGCACCACCGTCAATCGTTTGTGTGGGTCGGGGATGGATGCCATCGGGCTTGCCGCCCGGACCATCCGCGCTGGCGATGGAGACATTTTGCTGGCGGGAGGCGTTGAAAGCATGAGCCGGGCACCCTTTGTGGTCGCCAAGGCCACATCGGCGTTTTCGCGCAATGCCGAGATTTACGATACGACCATCGGCTGGCGGTTCAAAAACCCCAAGATGGACACAGTTTTTGGCACGCATTCAATGCCGGAAACCGCTGACAATGTGGCCGAGGAGTACGGCATAAGCCGCGCCGATCAGGATGCGTTTGCTGCGCGCAGTCAGGCCCGTTGGGCCAAGGCTCAGGCGGCTGGTGTGTTTGCCGAGGAAATAGTCCCAGTCCGCATCCCGCAACGCAAGGGCGATCCGCTGATTGTAGACACCGATGAACATCCGCGCCCGGGTACGACGGCTGAGAGCCTTGCGAGATTGCGTGGCGTGAACGGCCCGGAACTGAGCGTGACAGCGGGCAATGCCAGCGGCGTGAATGACGGCGCTGCGGGTGTGATCGTTGCCTCAGAAGCTGCGGCTAAGGCCAATGGTCTGACGCCTAAGGCGCGCGTTGTCGCCATGGCGGCGGCAGGTGTTGCGCCGCGCATCATGGGGGTGGGACCGGTGCCCGCAACACACCGGGTTCTGGCGCGTGCGGGAATGAGCCTTGAACAGATGGACGTGATTGAATTGAATGAGGCCTTTGCCGCACAGGGGCTTGCCGTGCTGCGCGAACTTGGCCTGTCCGATGACGCCGCCCATGTAAACGCAAATGGTGGGGCCATTGCGATAGGTCACCCGCTGGGTATGTCAGGCGCGCGTCTGGTTCTGACGGCGACCCGACAACTCCACCGCACGGGTGGGCGCTATGCGCTTTGCACCATGTGTGTGGGCGTCGGGCAGGGTATCGCCATGATTATCGAACGTATTTGAACCTTTTAGGGAGGCACGACTATGTATGCACAGATGGTGGAATCGGAAGGCATGAAGTCCCCGGAGGGGATGACCCCCGAGGAACGCGTCTTTCAGGAGCGGATCGACCGCAACGAAAAAATCGAACCAAAGGAATGGATGCCGGAGGGTTACCGTAAAACGCTGATCCGCCAGATCGGTCAACACGCCCATTCGGAAATCGTCGGCCAACTGCCTGAAGGGAATTGGGTGACACGCGCGCCGACGTTGGAGCGTAAGGCCATCCTTTTGGCCAAAGTGCAGGACGAAGCGGGGCATGGGCTATATCTTTATTCTGCCGCCGAGACGCTGGGTGTGTCGCGTGATGATCTCACCGAAAAACTGTTGTCTGGCGCGATGAAATACAGCTCGATCTTCAACTATCCCACGCTGAATTGGGCCGATATGGGCGCTGTGGGGTGGCTGGTCGATGGTGCCGCCATCATGAACCAGGTGCCGTTGCAACGCACGTCTTATGGCCCCTATTCCCGCGCGATGATCCGCATTTGCAAGGAAGAGTCGTTCCACCAGCGACAGGGCTATTCCATCATGATGAAGATGGCGAATGGCACACCCGAGCAAAAAGAAATGGCCCAAGATGCGCTTAATCGCTTTTGGTATCCGGCGTTGATGATGTTCGGTCCTTCGGACAAGGATTCGGTGCATTCCGCTCAATCTCTGGCGTGGAAAATCAAGATCGATACCAATGACGAGCTGCGCCAGAAGTTTGTCGACCAAACGGTGCCGCAGGCCGAATACCTTGGTTTGAGCGTGCCGGACCCGGATCTCAAGTGGAACGAAGAGCGTGGGGATTACGATTTTTCACAACCCGACTGGGCCGAGTTTTTCGAGGTGATCAAAGGCAACGGCCCCTGCAACGAAGAGCGTCTTGGCGCGCGGAAAAAAGCCTGGGACGACGGGGAATGGTTTCGCGACGGGCTGGTTGCCTATGCAGACAAAGCCGTACAGCGGCGGAAGACGGCCGGCCTGGCTGCCGAGTGAACACAGTGGAGTGAGGAGGACACGACATGTCAAAAAAAGAATGGCCCCTTTGGGAAATTTTTATTCGAGGCCAGCACGGTCTGAACCACCGCCATGTGGGCAGCCTGCACGCGTCGGACGCAGAAATGGCGATCAACCATGCCCGTGACGTTTATACGCGTCGCAAGGAGGGTGTTTCGATCTGGGTCGTGCCGTCGGCGGCAATCACCGCATCGGCCCCGTCGGATAAGGGGCCGCTGTTTGATCCGGCGGAAAGCAAAGTTTATCGCCACCCGACCTTTTTCGATATTCCCGACGAAGTGGGGCATATGTGATGTCGGCCGTGAGTGAACGGGAACCGGGCGTGGCTGGATCGGCTTCGCAGGATCCCCAGGATTCCTATGTGACGGACGAGGCATTCAAACCCGTCTTTTTTGATTGGCTTTGTCGGATCGGGGACAACACTTTGGTGCTTGGCCATCGGACCTCGGAATGGTGCGGTCATGGGCCCGCACTGGAAGAGGATATTGCGCTGGCCAACACCGCGCTTGACCTGATTGGCCACACTCAAATGTGGCTGGGTCTCGCCGCCGAGGTCGAAGGCAAAGGCCATACCGCAGACAATATTGCCTATCTTCGCGACGCGATGAAGTTCCGAAATGTGCAGCTTGTCGAAGTGCCCAACGGTGACATCGGACAGACGCTGATGCGTGAATTCTTATACGATGCCTGGCACTATGAGCTGCTGACGCGGCTCACCACATCTGCAAGCCCGCGCGTGGCAGAGATTGCCGTGAAAGCGTTGAAAGAGGTGGCCTATCACCTTGAGCGCAGTTCCGATCTGGTGATCCGGCTCGGGGACGGAACGGACGAAAGCCATGTTCGGATGCAGGCCGCGCTTGATCACCTTTGGCCCTATACGGGCGAGTTGTTTTTGGAGGATGACGTGGACGCGGCAGTTGCCAAGGCCGGGATCGCACCGCGCCCTTCCGAGATCAAAGACGCATGGACCGCGACCTTGCGTGAGGTGTTGAACGAGGCGACCTTGTCCCTGCCGGAACGCTCGGCCGATGTACACCGCGGCGGCAAGCAAGGGCGGCACACCGAGCATCTGGGCTTTATTCTGGCGGAAATGCAGTTTTTGCAGCGGGCCTATCCCGGGGCTGCATGGTGATCTGAATGAATCGCACACTGCCCTCCGTTGATCAAGTTTGGGACTGGCTTGGTGAAGTACCTGACCCGGAAATTCCGGTGATCTCGGTGACAGATTTAGGTATCATCCGCGAGGTCGCCTATGAGGGCGACACGTTGATGGTGGCGGTTACGCCAACCTATTCCGGTTGCCCCGCTTTGGCGGTGATCGATTTTGACATCGAGACGCATCTGCGTAGCAAAGGCATTGAAAAACTGCGGCTGGAACGGCGCCTGTCGCCGCCTTGGACCACCGATTGGATCACCCCCGCAGCGCGCGACAAACTTAAGGACTATGGCATTGCGCCACCGGTCGACGGGACCGCATCAGATGGTCATCTGGCGGCGCGCGCCGAGCGGCTTGCGGGGGGGGCAAACCTTGTCATTGCATGTCCGCGCTGTGGCTCGACCCACACCGAGAAAGTCAGTCAGTTCGGTTCCACACCGTGCAAGGCCAACTACCGCTGCAAGGACTGTCTTGAGCCGTTTGACTATTTCAAATGCCACTGAGGCCGACGTCGGGGCGACTTAAATCGCCCTGTTCATCATTTCACGATTTGTTCGGACAGGAGGAGGTCTGATATGTCCCGTTTTCATCCCCTTGAGGTCATGGATATCCGTCGCGAAACGCGCGATGCCGTGGTTGTTACTTTGAAATCAAAAGAGGCCGCTGCTACGGTCTTTGCCTTTACACAGGGCCAATACCTAACGTTTCGCCGCGATTTTGAGGGGGAGGAATTGCGCCGTTCCTACTCGATCTGTTCTGGGCTTGACGAAGGATGCCTGAAGGTCGGCGTCAAGCGTGTCGATGGTGGCACCTTTTCCACATGGATGAACGAAGAACTCAAACTCGGCGACACCTTGGATGCGATGCCGCCGCAGGGCCGATTCTATACCCAGATCGAACCTGAGAAGGCCAAAGAGTACCTTGGTTTTGCTGGCGGGTCGGGGATCACTCCGGTTCTGTCGATCATCAAAACCGTGCTTGCGCGCGAACCAAAGGCCGCTTTCACCCTGGTCTATGCCAATCGGCAGGTTGGCTCGATCATGTTCCGCGAAGAGTTGGAAGATCTCAAAAACACCTACCTTGGCCGCTTTTCTGTGGTGCATATCCTTGAAAGTGAAGGTCAGGAAATCGACCTGTTCACCGGGCGCATCGACGCGGATAAAATGGATATGCTGTTCCGTCTTTGGATCGACGCCGACAGCATCGACACCGCCTTTATTTGTGGTCCAGAACCGATGATGCTGACCATCGCTGACAGCCTGCGCAAACAGGGCTTGAGCGACGCGCAAATTAAGTTCGAGCTGTTCGCCTCGGGACAGGGCGGGCGCGCCAAAAAACGGGCTGTGTCACACCGGACCGGGTCTGTGGGAAACACCTGTGACGTGTCAGTGACGCTCGATGGGGTGACGCGCAATTTCACGATGCCTAAAGACGGCACGGTCGTGTTGGACGCGGCACTCAGCAACAATATGGACGCGCCTTATGCGTGTAAGGCCGGCGTGTGTTCGACCTGCCGCGCCAAGGTGCTTGAGGGTGAGGTCGAGATGGAAATCAACCACGCGCTTGAGGATTACGAAGTGCGGGCCGGCTATGTCCTGTCGTGCCAATGTATTCCGCTCTCTGACAAGGTGGTGCTGAGCTATGACGAATGATCCTGATACCATGGACACTGGCGCCTATCTTGCCCGCGGGGGTCGCCTAAGCTCACCCGAAAATGTGGCCTCTCGCTATCGCGGGGAATTGCTGCGGTTGATGTCGTCCTTTGTGGACAGCGAACTGGCAGGTTCCGCCGGTTTCGCGGCGACGATCAACATGGCACCGGGGATCAAGGCGCGCATCGCAGCCAGCCGGATCACGTTGGAAAAGGCGGATCACGCCGAGCGGGTGCTTGATCTGATGGAGGCTTTTGGCACCGACAAAGTACTTTACGAAAAAGCGCACAACTGGGCCGCGCGGGTCAACCGGGAGAGTTCGCTGGAAGCCAAGCGTCATGGCGGCGATATGCGCCTGTCTGTGTTTCATTACCCTCTCACCGGCTGGACCGATGCCGTGGTGATGAATGTGCTGATGGGGCTCGCGACGGTGCACAGCCTCAAAGAGCTGTCTCACTGTTCATATCAGCCGCTGGCCGAGGTTTTGCACGACATCTTGCCCTGCGAACAACGGCATATGGCGCTGGGACTCGAAGCGCTTGAGCAGATCGCAACAGACGCCATAGAGCAGACCGTGGCACGGGCCTCTGTGGCGTATTGGATGCCGCGCGTGGCGGAGACCTTTGGTCCGGCGCAATCAGATCGTTTTGCACGGCTGTGCGAGATGGGGCTGCGCCGAACCGACAATGAAACCCTGCGGCAAGCGTGGCGGGCCGATGCCGAAACCCGGCTTGCGGCGTTGAAGCTGATATAAAGACAGACTGGAAGGACAAGGCAATGCTGGATACGGGACGCACCGCGCGACGGCTGGAAAGTTACGTGCAAGGGGCCTGGCGCTCAGGGCAGGGTGAGGGCAAACCGCTGGCCAATGCTGCCACGGGCGTGACACATGCTTTTATCGGTTCTGACGGGATCGATTTTGCCGGGGCGCTGGACTGGGGCCGCGACGTTGGCGGTGCCGCCTTGTGCGGCTATACGTTCCATGAACGCGCTCTGATGCTGAAAGCGGTCGCGCTCAAACTGATGGAACTGAAAGAAGAGTTTTATCAGGAGAATTTTGCCACTGGTGCCACGCGCAAGGACGGCTTTGTCGATATCGACGGCGGCATCGGTACTATGCTGGCCTTTGCCTCCAAGGCACGCCGTGAATTGCCCAACACCAAAGTCCTGCCCGAAGGTGACGTCGAGCAACTGTCCCGCGACGGCAGTTTTGTCGCGCAGCATATCCTGACCCCGCTGAGCGGCATCGCAATCCATATCAACGCCTTCAACTTTCCAGTCTGGGGCATGTTGGAAAAAATTGCGCCTGCGCTGATTGCCGGCGTGCCCTGTCTGGTCAAACCCGCCTCGCAGACCGCTTATCTGACCGAACTGGTGGTGCGCCGGATGCTCGAGACGGAGATCTTGCCCGAAGGCGCTTTGCAACTGATATGTGGATCGGTGGGTGATATGCTTGACCATATCACCGGACAGGATGCGGTGACCTTTACCGGATCAGCGGCGACCGGACATAAGCTCAAAGCACATCCAGCTGTGATTGCAAATTCCACCCGGTTCACCATGGAGGCCGACAGCCTGAACGCTGCGATTCTTGGCAGCGATGCAGGCCCAGACAGCCCCGAATTTGATCTGTTTGTGAAGGAAGCCGTGCGTGAGATGACCGTGAAAGCCGGGCAAAAATGCACCGCAATCCGACGCCTCATTGTCCCGAAAGCCCATGAGCAGGCCGTGATCGAGGCGATTTCGGCGCGGCTGGCCCAGACCAGCGTGGGTTTGCCCGAAGATGAGGCGGTCCGGATGGGGGCTTTGGCCTCGATTTCGGATCGGGATGGCGTGCGCGACAAAATTGCCGAAATTGCCCGTGAGGCCGAAATCGTCTGGGGCGCTCCGGGTGATGTGATATTGGTGTCGGGGGACGCCGAAAAGGGCGCGTTTCTCAATCCGGTGCTGATGCGCTGTGCCAATCCCCTGTCGGCGCGCGCCCCACATGATGTCGAAGCCTTTGGTCCCGTCGCGACCGTTATGGCCTATGAGGAGGCTGAGGAGGCCGTGACGCTGGCGCGGATGGGCAAAGGCTCCTTGGTGAGTTCCCTGTTCACCGACGATCTAAAGGTGGCGCAGAATGTGGCGCTTGGCCTGGCCCCATTTCATGGGCGGGTCATGCTGGGCAACCGCGCGTCGGCGAAATCTTCGACCGGACACGGCGCGCCACTGGCCCCGCTGGTGCATGGCGGTCCGGGACGCGCAGGCGGCGGCGAAGAAATGGGCGGCATGCGTGGGGTCAAACACTTTATGCAACGCACGGCCATTCAGGGTACGCCGCGGCTTTTGTCCGCAGTCACCGGACAGTGGCTTGAGGGCGCGGACACGCAAACGGGGGAACACCCGTTCCGCAAATCGTTGGCGGAGTTGCGGCTGGGCGAGCAGATTGTCACCGAGGCGCGTGTTGTTACCAAGGAAGACGTGGAACATTTCGCCGAGTTCACCGGCGACACCTTCTATGCTCACATGAACAGCGCCGCAGCCAAAGCGAACCCGTTCTTTGAGGATCGTGTGGCACATGGGTATTTGATCGCGTCCTTCGCGGCGGGGCTGTTTGTTGAACCCAACCCCGGCCCTGTGTTGGCGAACTATGGTGTCGACAACCTGCGATTTTTGACGCCGGTTTATTTTGGCGACAGTCTCCGGGTGCGATTGACGTGCAAAGAAATCAACCCGCGTGAGGCGGCGGTCTATGGCGAAGTGCGGTGGGACTGTCGCGTGACCAACCAGCGCGACGAAGTGGTTGCGCAATATGATGTGCTAACCATGGTCGCCAAAACCTGGCCCTTGCCGGAAGAAGTGTGATCCCCTTGGCACAGGTGTTTTCCTATGATGGCGTGGTGCCGGTGATCGACCCGCTGGCCTTTGTCCACCCAACGGCGGTGCTGGTGGGGGATGTGATCGTGGGGGCCGGCTGTTATGTCGGTCCCGGCGCAGTGCTGCGCGGGGATTACGGGCGGATCACGTTGCGGCCCGGATCGAATGTGCAGGAAACCTGTGTCGCCCATGCCTTTCCGGGGAAGGACGTTTTGGTCGAAGAACTTGGCCATATTGGTCACGGAGCTGTGCTGCATGGCTGTCGGATCGGGCCCAACGCCATGGTCGGGATGAATGCGGTGGTCATGGACGAGGCGGTGATCGGGGAGAACAGCATCTTAGGCGCGCTGGCATTCGTGAAGGCCGGGGCACTGATTCCGCCCAACTGCATGGCGGTTGCTCGCCGGCTCGCGTGGTTCGTGAGTTGACCGAAGTGGAAATTGATTGGAAACGTCGGGGCACCGGCGTCTATCAACAGCTTGCCCTGGAGGCCAAAGACAAACTCGCCTCCGCCACGCCCCTCTCCGAGGTTGAGCCGAATCGGCGTCGTGTGGCGGCACCGCGTTTTGATCCGCTGGTGTTGGAGCGCAAAGACTTTAGCGCACCGCCTTGACGCCCTCAAGCAGCAGAGTCGTTGCGATTTCAGCATAGTCTTCGCGGGCAATCGGGCCATCATCGCGAAACCACATATAGACCCAGTTCATCATACCAAAAAGCGACATGGTGACGGGCATCAAAAGCGGGCGCTCTGGACGATCAAGCTTGGGATGGATCTCACGGATGACGTTTGCAAAATAGGAAATGATCCGTCGCTCAAGCGTGGAAATTTTTTGCTTTTGCTCTTCTGAGAGCGCGGCTCCGGCGTTCAGCTGAACCTTATGCTGATCGTCCGCGCCCTTATAGGCCTGAATCACCGTTCTCACCAAGGTTTCCAGGCGCTTTTCCGGGACAAGCGATTCATCGTTGGCCTGAGCGAGGGCCGTCTCCAAAGCTTCCAAATGGGTGTGAATGATGGCAAAAATCAAGGCACTCTTGGAGGGGTAGTAATGATACAGCAAAGATTTTGAGACCCCCGCCGTTGAGGCGATCAGGGACATGGAGGCTTTCTCCATGCCTAGTGTGGCAAAAACATGAGCGGCATCCAACAAGAGGCTGGTTTGTTTTTCTTCAAAATCACTTGCGCGGGTCCTGGCCATAAGCAGAAAACTTCCTAGAAACGGGTAAGCAGGGGGTTCTTTACCCCCTGCTTACAGAGTTTGCAATTCATTGACCAGCCGGACGGGCAGTCAATTTTTACGGTTGTCTATAACCCGTTTGGCTTTGCCTTCTGAGCGGGCGATTTGCTCAGGATCCTGCACGTCGATCTTTGTGGATACCCCCACAACCGATTTGATGTGGTGAGCAAGCTCTTTGGCCGAAGCCTCGCGCGTGCTTTCATCACTTGAGCCGGGTGCACATTCGACATGGACCGTCAGAGTGTCCATCCGGCCGGCGCGGGTCAGCTCGATCTGGAAATGCGGGGACAAGCCTTTGCATTTCAGAATCTGCTCTTCGATCTGGGTTGGGAACACGTTCACGCCACGCAGGATGATCATATCGTCTGAGCGGCCCGTGATTTTTTCGATCCGGCGCATTGAGCGTGCCGTGCCTGGCAAGAGGCGGGTCAAGTCACCGGTCCGGTAGCGGACCATCGGCAAGCCTTCTTTGGTCAGCGTGGTGAACACAAGCTCCCCCATTTGACCATCGGGCAGCGTCTCCCCCGTCATCGGGTCAATAATTTCCGGGTAGAAATGGTCTTCCCATATGTGCAACCCATCTTTGCTCTCGACGCATTCCTGTGCCACGCCGGGCCCCATCACTTCGGACAGGCCATAGATGTCCACGGCATGCATATCAAACGCCTCTTCGATTTCCTCACGCATCGCGTTGGTCCACGGTTCAGCACCAAAAATGCCGATCTCAAGTGAGCTTTCGCGCGGGTCCAGACCTTGACGACGGAACTCATCGAGGATCGACAACATATAGGAAGGCGTGACCATGATAATGCGCGGCTTGAAATCATCAATCAACGTCACCTGACGTTCAGTCATGCCACCAGAGATCGGGACCACGGTACAGCCGAGGCGCTCCGCCCCGTAGTGCGCACCGATCCCGCCGGTGAACAGGCCATAGCCATAAGCATTGTGCAGCATATCGCCGGGACGTCCGCCCGCCGCGCGGATTGAGCGTGCGATCAGATTTGCCCAATGGTCGATGTCTGAGGCCGTGTAGCCGACCACGGTTGGTTTTCCGGTGGTGCCGGACGATCCATGGATACGCACCAACTTTGATTGCGGTACGGCAAACATGCCAAAGGGATAAGTGTCGCGCAGATCCTGCTTTTTGGTGAAGGGAAATTTGACGATATCTTCAAGAGACTTCAAATCTTCGGGGTGAACATCATATTCAATAAATCTGTTGCGGTAGAACGGTGAATTTTCGAACGCGTGTCTGAGAGACCGTTTCATCCTGTGAAATTGCAACGCAGAGATTTCATCGCGCGAGGCGATTTCGATTGGATCAAGGTCCTTGGGCGACGGTGTCAGATTTTGCATGGTTTCCTCCCTTGCAATGTCAGTGTGCGATCAAGTGTCGATCGACAGATGGGTGCCCTTGATGGTGCGAGAATGGCCGCGAAATTCGGCCACATGCGCGCCGTCTTGGTTGGTAATGCGAATATCGTAGAGGCCGGACCGTCCCCGTTGCGACACAGCACAGGCGGCAGCCGTCATCCGGTCGCCGATGCGCCCGGGGATGAGGTAGGTGATCGAACACTGCTGTGCCACAGCGATCTGATTGTAGCTATTACAGGCAAAAGCAAAGGCGCTGTCCGCCAAGGTAAAGAGATACCCACCATGGCAATTTCCATGACCGTTTGACATGGCTTTGGTGATGGTCATCGACAGCTTAGCCTTACCCGGGGCGATATGGTCAAGGGTCATACCGAGGCGTTGGCTGGCGGAATCGTCATTCCACATGACCTTGGCACAGGCCTCAGCCAGCGCCTGTGGCGACAGTTGCGTGACATCTGTCATGGGTCAGCGCCCCTTGAACGTCGGAGCGCGTTTTTCGAGGAAGGCGGTCACACCCTCGGCATAGTCCTCTGAGTACCCTGCTTCGCGTTGAAGGTCACGTTCACGGTCCAGATGAGTATCGAGGTCCGTGGTCGCGGCCTCTTGGATCACTCGCTTGGTCAGTCCGAGACCCAGCGTTGGTCCTGCCGCCAGCCGTCCGGCCAAAGCCGTAGCCTCCGCCAAAAGATCATCATCCTCCACCGCTTTCCAAATCAGACCCCAATCGGCCGCTGTCTCAGCCATGAGAGGCTCGGCCGTCATGGTCAAAGCTTTGGCTCGCGGTTCTCCGATGATGCGGGCCAAGGTCCAACTGCCACCGGCATCGGGGATGAGGCCAATCTTGGAAAAAGCCTGGATGAATTTGGCCGATTTCGCCGCCAGGACGATGTCGCAGGCAAAAGCGATATTCGCCCCGGCGCCGGCCGCCACACCGTTTACAGCACAGATGACGGGTTTTTCCAGGGCCCGGATCAAACGCAGGGTGGGATTGTAAAAGGTCTCGATCGTATGGCCGAGATCGGGTTTTGGGCCCCCTTTGCGGGGGTCCCGATCGCCAAGATCCTGTCCCGCACAAAACCCGCGACCCGCACCCGTCAAAAGCACAGCGCGTATCTCACTGTCCTCATGAGCGCGGGTGATTTGTGCGCGCAGGGCAAGATGCATTTCCTGGTTAAAGGAGTTCAATTTATCCGGACGGTTCAGTGTTAAGGTCAAAACACCGGCATCAAGCGACGCCAGCACGGTATCAGACATAGTATCAGATGTGATCATTCGGTTCCTCCCAGCCCCCTCCAGTGAGCGAATGAGATTTGTTGTTGCATAAACCGTCCGGTCGGTCAATAATGTGATTCAAGTTTTGGGAGGAACAATGCAAAACATGTTCGACCGCCACAGCGGATTGCTTGAGGACGCCCTGAGGGCGTTGGAGACGCGTGAATTCTGGACGCCTTTTCCCGAAATTCCCAGCGGTAAAATCTATGGCAACTCCGCGAGAGCAGAAGCCGACGCCGCCTTTGAGGCCCTGATAGGACAGGCCTTTGAAATACCCGGGCATCCTGAGACGGCCCGCGTTGGGGCAGAGATGTCCCCTTGGGGGAAGGATATGGCGATGTCCTATCCCACCACAGATGCCGCCGCATTCGTCATGGCGTCACAGGCCGTGACCGAGGCATTTGCCGAGGCTGGGCCTGAAGTGCGCGTGGGGGCTTTGCTTGAGGCATTGGTCCGCCTCAACAAAATGAGTTTCCTGCTTGGTCACGCGACCATGCACACAACCGGACAGGCCTTTGCCATGGCGTTTCAGGCAGGTGGACCCCACGCCCAAGATCGTGGACTTGAAGCCTTGGCCATGGCTTGGAGTGAGATGACCCGCAGCGCGACCCAAGCCACATGGACAAAGCCACAGGGCAAACATGCCCCCATCGTGATCGAAAAACAGTGGCATCTGATGCCGCGTGGCGTCTCTTTGACCATTGGCTGCAACACCTTTCCCACATGGAACAGCTATCCGGGCATTTTCGCCAGCCTTGCCACCGGAAACCCCGTGATCATCAAACCGCACCCCCGCGCCATTCTGCCGCTGGCCTTGACCGTCCGTGTTTTGCGTGAGGTATTTGCTGAAGCGGGATTGCCCCAAGATGCCGTGCTTCTAGCCTCAGATGCGCCCGGAGCGGAAATCACCAAAACCCTCGTGAGCCACCCGGATGTGAAAATCATCGACTACACGGGCTCCTCGGGCTTTGCCGATTGGATCCGCGCCAATGCCGGACCCGCACAGGTATTTACCGAAGAAACTGGAGTGAATTCGGTCACCATCACCGGAACAGATGATTTCAAAGGGATGTGCGCGAACCTCGCTTTTTCCCTGTCGCTTTACTCCGGTCAAATGTGCACCTCGCCGCAGAATATCTACATTCCTGAGGGTGGGATTGGGACCGACGAAGAGCCTAAAAGATTTGACGACGTTGTGGCCGGTATTGCCTCGGCCATCGACGCCCTGCTTGATGACCCGGACCGGGCGGCAGGTGTCTGTGGCACGATCATCAACTCTGCCACGTTTGAGCGCATAGGCCAGGCGCGCGCGGCGGGCCAGGTAATCCGTGAGAGCGGTGAGACCGGGCAGGGCCAGAGCGCAACGCCACTGATGATTGTGGTTGATGGCATACAGGGTCCGCAAGACGAGGAATGTTTCGGACCTGTGTCCTTTATCATCCCCTGTGCCGATGCTGCGGAAGCGATTTCCCGCGCGGCGGATGTGGCCAAACGCAAAGGGGCGATCACCGCTGCCCTCTATGCTCAGGACGACGCGCTGATTGATGCGGCCGCGAAAGCCTTTGCCAAGGCGGGCGTGAACCTTTCGGTGAATCTCACTGGCAACATTTACGTCAACCAATCGGCGGCATTTTCAGACTTTCACGTCACCGGCGCGAACCCGGCTGGCAATGCCAGCCTGACCGATGCCGCCTTTGTCGCGCCGCGTTTCCGGCGCGTCATGATCCGAAGGCCTAAAGCAGCCTAATCCAAGCTTTCAAAAAAGTTTAATGGGAGGAGAGACCATGAAAGCCAAAACCATACACACAACGGCATTGGCCACGCTCATCGCACTGGGTGCGACAGCATCACAGGCCGAAATTCGCCTCGGCGCCAGCCTGTCCGCGACCGGCCCTGCGGCATTTCTGGGCGACCCCCAGGCGAAAACGCTTGAGATGCTGGTCGAAAAACTGAACGCAAACGGCGGCATCAACGGCGAAGAAATTGAGTTGACGCTTTATGATGACGGTGGCGACCCAAACAAGGCGCGCACTTTTGCGACCCGTTTGGTCGAGGATGACGAGGTCGTGGCCATTATCGGCGGTTCGACCACCGGCACCACCATGTCGATCCTGTCGGTGGCCGATGACGAGGGCATCCCCTTTATCTCGCTCGCCGGTGCAATTTCGATCATTGATCCGGTGCGGGTCAACGTGTTCAAGACACCGCACACCGACCGCATGGCTTGTGAAAAGATATTTGCGGACATGACGGCGCAGGGCATCACCAACATCGGCATGATTTCGGGCACCGACGGTTTCGGGGCCTCCATGCAGGCGCAGTGTAAGGATGTTGCGGGCACCTATGGCATCACTGTTCTCGCCGACGAGACCTATGGCCCGCAGGACGCCGACGTGACGCCGCAATTGACCCGCATCCGCAATACCGAAGGGGTGCAGGCTGTTCTCAACCCAGGCTTTGGGCAAGGGCCCGCCATCGTCACCCGCAACGTTGCACAACTGGGCTTTGACATCCCGCTTTATGGAAGCCACGGCGTTGCATCGAATGCGTTCATTGAATTGGCCGGGCCTGAGGCCGCAGAAGGCGTACGTTTGCCGGGCACCGCACTTCTGATCGCGGATCTCTTGGCCGAAAATGACCCTCAATACGCGGTCGTCACCTCCTATATTTCGTCCTACAAAGCGAAATACGATCAGGATGTCTCGGCCTTTGGCGGTTATGCGCATGACGCCTTTGCGTTGATGACCGACGCGATGGCACGCGCGGGAAGTGATGACCCATCGGATATCCGCGATGCGCTTGAGGCAACCTCCGGCCTCGTTGGCACCACCGGCATTTATACTTTCTCTCCCGAGGATCATCTTGGCCTCGATCTCAGCGCTTTCCGGATGCTTGAGATCAAGGACGGTCGCTGGACCTCTGCTGATTGATCCATCCTCGCGGCCGGGGCCCACTCCGGCCGCACTCCTCATAACGCCACATTATTTCGGGAGCCCCAATGGACGCCCTGCTGCAATTCATATTCTCCGGCCTGACCGTGGGTGCTGTTTATGCACTTGTCGCGCTGGGATTCACAATCATCTATAATGCCTCCGACGTGGTCAATTTCGCCCAAGGCGAATTTGTCATGCTGGGCGGGATGATCACCGTCTTCGCCTTTGAGGCGGGTTTGCCCCTGCCGTTGGCCGCCGTGATCGCGGTTCTTGTCACTGCCGCGATTGGTGTGGCGCTGAACAAGCTGGCAATCGAACCCGCACGCGGCGCGCCCGTGGTGTCATTGATCATCATCACCATCGGAGCCTCAATCCTGATCCGTGGGGCCGCTCAGCTGGTCTTTGACAAACAATTGCACCGCTTTCCAAGCTTTTCAGGCGATGACCCGATTGCCATTTTTGGTGCAACAATCCTACCGCAAAGCCTGTGGGTGATCGGCGGGGCCATTGCGGTCTTTGTTGGCCTATGGCTGTTTTTCACCCATACGCTCACCGGCAAAGCGGTGCTGGCCACGGCCAACAATCGGCTCGCCGCCCAGCTTGTCGGGATCAACACCGGCTGGGTGATGACCCTGTCCTTCGGGCTATCTGCCGCCATTGGGGCGCTCGCAGGTGTGCTGGTCACACCGATCACGCTGGTGAGCTATGATGTGGGCGTTGCGCTCGCCCTCAAAGGCTTTGCCGCCGCCATGCTGGGCGGGATGGGCAACCCCAAAGGCGCGCTTCTGGGCGGGTTGCTTTTGGGTCTGTTTGAGGCTCTGACCGCCGGATATCTGAGTTCGCAATACAAGGACGCGATGGCCTTTATCGTTATCCTCGGGGTGCTCTTCGTCATGCCGCAAGGCATTTTCGGTAAAAAAACGACGGAGCGTGTATGATGACCTCCCGAAACAAATGGATTCAACTTGGGCTTTTGGCGGTTCTAATTGCTGTGCTGCCCGCCTTCTTTCCCTCGGGCTATTACTACCGGGTCGGCGCGCTGATTTTCGTCAATGCGCTGGCGGTGATCGGACTCGTCGTTCTCATCGGCTATGCGGGGCAAATCAGCCTTGGCCATGCTGGGTTTGCCGGGATAGGGGCCTATGCCTGTGCGCTTACCCCCGAACATCTCGGCCTGCATCCCGGCCTAGCTGTCATGTTGGGCGCGATGCTCTCCGCAGTCATGGCCGCGTTGATCGGCAAACCGATCCTGCGACTTAAGGGCTACTATCTGGCCGTTGCGACGCTGGGCTTTGGCATCCTTGTGTCGATGGTCCTGACCAATGAGCGGGCTTTGACCGGGGGACCGGACGGGATGGCCGTGGCCGATCTTGGTCTGCGTAGCCTGCTACGGGATATGGGATGGAAACTGTCTGGTGGCGAGTTCTGGTATATGTTCTCTGGCATCATCCTGTTGATCGGGGCTTGGATCGCGCTCAACCTGTTCGACAGCCCGACAGGCCGCGCCATGCGTGCACTGCATGGATCCGAAGTTGCGGCCGCGACCGTGGGCGTCGATGTGGCCAAACTGAAACTGCGCGCCTTTGTGATCTCGGCGGTTTATGCCTCGGTCGCAGGTTCGCTCTTGGCGCTGCAAAATCAATATGTCACCCCAGACGTGGCGGGCTTTCTGCATTCGGTCGAAATGGTTACCATGGCAGTGCTCGGTGGTGTCGGCTCTGTGCTTGGGGCGAGCCTCGGCGCCGTCATCCTGACGCTGCTGCCGCAGGTGCTCACTGTTTTTGCAGAATATGAACAACTTGTGCTGGGTGCGGTGATGATTGTCGTCATGATCTTTCTGCCACAGGGGCTTTTGCCCTCAATTGCACGTCGGCTACGGGGGACAGGTGAATGACCCTTTTGAACGTCAAGGGCCTTGGCATCAGCTTCGGCGGGCTGAAGGCTGTCAACGATGTGAGTTTTTCGGTGAAACCAGGTGAAATCGTTTCGGTTATCGGCCCGAACGGAGCAGGAAAAACCACGTTGTTTAATATGATCTCCGGTATTTATTTGCCGAGTATGGGATCTGTATCCCTGAGCGGTCAAGAGGTGACCGGAACACAGCCCAACAAGCTGGCCGAAATGGGCCTGTCGCGCACGTTTCAAAACTTGCAAATCTTCCAAGAGATGACCGTTCTTGATAATGTCCTGGCCGGTTATCACCTCCAAGAACGCGGGTCGGTCTGGGCCGATCTTCTGGCCTTGCCCTCCGTCAAACGGCGCGCAACTGAAGCCCGCGATGGTGCGCGCCAGCTGTTGCAACGGGTCCGATTGGACAAGGCCGCCGAACAAGAGGCGGTCAACCTGTCTTACGGCGCACTTAAGCGGCTCGAAATCGCCCGTGCGCTGGCGTTGAACCCCAAAATCCTGTTGCTCGATGAACCAGCGGCGGGGTGCAATGCCGTCGAGACCGAAGAAATTGACCATCTTATTGTGGAACTGGCCGCCTCCGGGATCGCCATTCTGCTCGTTGAACACGACATGAAAATGGTCATGCGCATCTCGACCCATATCGTCGTGCTGGACCATGGTGAAAAGATTGCAGAGGGCGATCCGGCGACCGTTTCGCGTAACCCGGACGTCATCGCCGCTTATCTTGGCACAGAAGAAGGGGAGGCCGCTCATGTTGACGGTTGAGGGCATGCGCTCACGTTACGGGCGCATCGAAGTACTGCACGGCGTCGATCTTGAGGTGAACTCCGGCGAGATTGTCACCGTCGTGGGAGCCAATGGGGCGGGCAAGACCACTTTGCTGAAATGTCTCTCCGGCACCCAGCCGGTGAGTGAGGGCAACATTGTCTTTCGCGGCGAAAGCTTTGCCTCCGTTCCGGCACATAAACGCTTGAGCCGTGGCCTCGCGCAATCGCCGGAGGGTCGACAGATCTTCACCAATCTCTCGGTCGAAGAGAACCTGCGCCTCGGCGCGTTCCTGTTCACCGATGATCGGGTGGAGCGGGACATGGAGGATGCGTACACCATGTTCCCCGCGCTCAAAGAAAAACGCAACCTTGCTGCAGGGGGCCTATCGGGTGGGCAACAACAAATGCTAGCCATTGCCCGCGCGCTGATGGGTCGGCCGCATTGCCTGTTGTTGGATGAGCCCTCGATGGGTTTGGCGCCACTTTTGGTTGCGCAAATTTTTGACGTGGTGAAATTGCTCAAGGAGCGGGCCGTGACAATCCTTCTGGTGGAACAAAACGCCTACGGCGCGCTGAAGATTGCCGACCGCGGCTATGTGATGGAAACGGGGCGGGTCACAATAACCGGTCCTGCCCCCGAACTGATCGCCGACCCCCGCATCCGCGAAGCTTATTTGGGACTATAATCATGACCGTACTGAGACTTCGCCACGAGGGTGAAATCGCCATTGTCACAGTTGATAGCCCGCCCGTAAATGCGCTGTCCGAAGCTGTCCGCAAAGGGCTGTGGGACATGGTCCCAACATTGGACGATGATCCTGCAGTCAAAGCCGTGGTGCTGATCTGCGCCGGCCGAACCTTTATCGCTGGCGCTGACGTGCGCGAGTTCGGCGCGCCGCCTGTTCCGCCGCATCTGCCCGATGTGGTGGCGCGGATCGAAGCCGCCACAAAGCCATGGGTGGCCGCAATCCATGGTGCGGCTCTGGGCGGCGGTCTTGAAGTGGCTATGGGCTGTCGTTTTCGCATCGCATTGGACGGCGCCAAGCTGGGACTGCCTGAGGTAACCTTAGGCGTTATTCCGGGCGCCTCGGGCACCGTGCGCACCCCGCGCCTTGTGAGTGTTTCGGCGGCCGTCGAATTGGTCACATCCGGCAAACCTTGGTCAGCGGCCAAAGCGCTTGGGGCCGGGTTGATTGATGCCGTGGTGGATAGCGATCTGGAAAACGCGGCCATCTCTTTTGCCCGTGAGTCGCTAAGCGCTTCCCAGCCACCGCCTGTCTCGGAACGCTTCATATCACCCATGCCTGAGGAATTCTGGGCCGAGGCCCGCAAATCTGCGGCCAAAGCCGGCCATCAGGCACCATTGCGCGCTCTGGACTGTCTGCGCTTTGCGACCGAGGCATCCTTCTCTGATGCTATGGCCAAGGAACGTGAGACGTTTCTCGATCTTCGCACTTCAGACGAGGCCGCCGCTTTGCGCCATGTTTTCTTCGCCGAACGTGCGGCACCGCGCCCGGTCACGCTAAAGGGCGTAGAACCGCGCCCGTTTGAAACGGTCGGTGTGATCGGTGGGGGAACCATGGGCGCAGGCATTGCGGCGGCCTGTCGCAATGCCGGAATGCGTATCATGCTTATCGAGCGTGACCATGCCGCCATGGCCCGCGGCCTTGCCAACATCGACAATGTGTTTGCCGCGGCCGTGAGACGGGGAAAACTCAGCGAAGAGAGCCGCACCCTAAAGATGGACGGGGTAACCGGATCCACGGAGTATGCGCAGCTTGCCGGGTGCGATCTGATAATCGAGGCCGTGTTCGAAGAAATCAACGTCAAGCGCGCGGTGTTCGCTCAGCTGGGTGAAGTGTGCGCGCCGAATGCAGTGCTGGCAACCAATACCTCCTATCTCGACCCACGCGAGATAGCCCAAGGCCTTCCCAACCCTGAGCGGTTCATCGGACTGCACTTTTTCAGCCCCGCCCATCTGATGCGGCTGCTCGAAATTGTACCGACACAGGATACGGCGAAAAATGTCCTGGCTACGGCATTTGCACTGGCCGGGCGGCTAAACAAGATTCCAGTGCAGGCGGGGATTTGCGAAGGCTTCATCGGAAACCGCATCCTCAAACGCTATCGTTCCGAAGCCGAGGCGCTCGTTGAAAACGGCGTGCCGATTTCCGAGATCGACCAAGCAATGCGCGCTTTTGGTTTGAAGATGGGACCATTCGAGGCCCAAGATCTGGGTGGCCTCGACATCGCTTTCTTACAGCGCGAGGGAGCGAGGGCTGCCGGCCAAGACGTGCCAGAGACTCTGAGTGACATCCTCGTCGGCGCGGGGCGCAAGGGGCAGAAGACCATGGGCGGATGGTACGACTACGTCGAAGGAAGTCGCGGCCCGAAGCCATCTTCAACAGTGTCCAAATTGCTGAAGTACCGGATCACCAGCGCGTATAGCCCGACGCATAAGGAAATCGCTGACAGGCTGATCGGGGCAATGGCCGCAGAGGGACAGATGATCTTAGACGAGGGTATCGCGCAGAATCCCGCCGATATCGACCTTGTTGAAATCCACGGCTATGGATTTCCGCGGTGGAAAGGTGGGCCAATGTGGTTTCGAGATGCGAGTCAGCATACCACAAGATAAGCCCCAGTTGTTCTATCTCTGGAAAATTTTTACATAGATATAATTATGAGATTTTTGGCTGACCCAAATTTCCGTGTAGAATTCGTCCTCTACAACCTCCCTGTGGGCGAATTCCTAGCGGCACCGGTTTTGCCGGTGCCGCCCTTTTCCGAAAGAACGATTGAACGGCCCATAATGTTTGCGAGACGGATCATCCCGTGACCTGCGTATCGGCAGGCATTCCATTCCGGCGATCTCGCGCCGTTCCAAGAATTCTTCTCTACAGCTCCAAATGTAACATATATCGCGTGGCGATATTTCGCGCACCATGTCCGTCTCAGCGGCATGAACTTGCGGGACCGTGTAGCACTGAACATCCAGGACTTGAGACGCGCCCGCGGCCTCAGCCAGGAGGAGCTTGCTCATCGGGCCGACGTGAGCCGCGGCCATATGGGCAAGGTCGAGAACGCCAAGTTCGCGGCCTCCCTCGATCTTCTCGAACGCATCGCCAAGGCGCTCAATGTCGATCCCGTCGAGCTTTTTGTGAAGCGCTAGTCCGTTTCCTCCGGGTTTGATCCCCCCCAACACGAAAGACAAAACGGCAAGAACAGTACGAGTGGCGCGGATTTATGACGAAAAGAAAGACAGGTTGCCCCTTTCAGGAAGGGTTTATCATCGACGGAACGCAGAAAACCCATGTGTTCACCGACTACCGTTGGGACGATGGATCCGTGAGTCGGCGCCACTTTGTCGACCCAGACAGCTACGACGTTACGCGTGTCATTGTGCGACCGTTTTCACTCAAGATGCCCAATAACGAAGATCAGTAGGAGAACCACTCTGAGTGGCCCATGTTGCCCTCATAGTCCCCGTATTCGACCAAGACGCCTCGGGTGTAGAACTCACCACGACCGCGTGACGGAAACTTCACCACCTGCCCACCCTCAGAAATGAATGTTTCCGACCAAGGCCTGTCCGCGCCGCTGACTCGTTGAATGTATCGGCAGATCCGGTTCTCGCGATCGCATGACTTGATGGACCATCTCCACTTCCGACCGTCGTCGCGCGCCTCATACGACTGCCCGGTGAACCAGATCACATGGGTGCGGTTAAGCCATTCGTATTCCGGTAGATTGGTGTCGAGTTCCCCCTCTCCGCCGGGCCCACCCAGATCGACCGGCACATGGGCGAAAGTGCAGACCCCGAAGGGCGGCAGGCTCGGCCAGGGCGTGATCCGGCGAATCATCGTGCGATAGGCGCGCGCGCAGACAGCGCTCGGGGGGAACCCGCCGGCCATGCAGAGCATGATGGCGCAGTCGATGTCATAGGCCCGCGCCTCGTCCGGCACCCCAAGAGCCCCAAACACCCCGATAATCGCCGCCATCGCTTGCCGTTTCATGTCGCTCTCCCGCAAAAGTTGCGGCAACTATCGTGCAATCTGTATTTTTCTGCAATATGTCGTATTGACTCCATATGACTTTATGGCCTTACTGTCATCCAGTAGAAGGGCTCTCATGGGGAGAGTCCGAACATGCCGATAGCGCGCAACCAGATCCTGATCACCATCGATGGTGTCAAAGACTTGTCCGAAAAGGGCATCGCGTTCCGCTGCCGGTATGAACTCGTGGGGTTCACGGACGATGGCAAGCCGCGCTACCAGTGCATCTACCTTCGGATCGGCGAACCGGAAGCCATTCTGGTCTCGACCCGGATCACCCCACACGGGCCTGAGCCGCGGTATTTCAACATATGGCCGGGTCTCTTCAAGCATCATCTCGAGTTCGGTGACGGGCGCGATCTGCGCTTTGGTCCTGACTACAGCATCTCCCTCGAGGAGCGCGGCTGACGTCATCGCCTTCGGCCGCGACGGCACGGCCCGGACCTACGGTTGGACCTTCCACGGCGAGCGGCCTGCTTGGGCTGGTCTGGATGATAGCACTGAAGCCGATGTTGTTCTGGCCTCGCTGGACGCCACGCCGCCTTCCAGTGACAGCGGAATCCTTGCTCTAATCCGCGCCACCGCAGATCGCCACCAAGAGAACCGCGCCCTGCGCAAGGTTGGTCTGGATGCTGATGACTGGCAGGTCTTGTTCCGCGCCCTGGTCGAGGCCGAAAGCAGCTATAACCCGACCGCCGTCAGCCCCAAGGGCGCTTATGGTTTGGGCCAGCTGATGCCAGACACAGCCCGTGCGCTCGGCGTCGATCCGCGCGACCCGTCCCAGAACCTCGACGGCGCAGCGCGCTATCTGCTCGCGCAGCTCGCCATGTTCAAGGACATCGACCTGGCGCTTGCGGCCTACAATGCCGGGCCGCACCGGGTGGTCGCGTATTCCGGCATCCCGCCCTTCAGCGAGACCCGCGACTATATTGCGCGCATCCACCGGAACAGGTCCCGGCTGGCGGGTACGCCTGTTTCCGCGCCGGACATCCGTGTCGCGGACCGGGTGCCTACTCGCGCGCCCGTCCTCATCGAACTTCAGTAAAACAAGGGAACTTCGCATGCTTCGACATCGCCTCAGCCGCCTCTTGCCTGTCGCCACAACCCTGGCGGTTTTCGCAACGCCCACCCTCGCCCAAGACTTGTCACCCATCCAGACCATGCTGGAGACCGTCGAGGCCGCGCTGACCGGCCCCATCGGGATCGCGGTCGCCACGCTTGCCGTCATCGGCACCGGTTTCATGTGCATGATGGGACGGCTGAACTGGGGCTGGTTCGCGTCCGTGATAATCGGGATCGTGCTGATCTTCTCGGCGGGGACGATTGTGGATGGGTTCTCGTGATGAGCTGGAAAGCACTGTGCGTGTTTCGCAAGAAGGCATCCTTCGGTGGGTCCGAACGCGTTGTACTGCGCAAACGCTGCCTCGGACCCGCCTTCGGATACTCTTTTCTTGCTGAGCGAAACACGCACTAAATGGCCCAACAATCCCCCCTCTTTCTGGGTCTCGCCCGTCCGCCCAAGTATCTGGGTCTCCCCGTCGGATACCTCGTGGTGCTGGCAAGCGGGGTCGTTCTGCCGTTCATCTGGACGAAGTCGATGGTCTTCTTCCTGATTGGTCTGGTCGCCTATCCGATCCTCTGGTTCGTCGCTGACCGGGAGCCGCATTTCTTCGAGGTGCTGCGCGTTTCCTACGGCTCAGTCCGCCCGACGAAGAACCGAAAGCTGCACGGAGGCGACAGCTTTGGCGCTTGATGCAGGCACGCTTTCCACTGTTGGGCC
Source organism: Roseobacter sp. TSBP12 (assembly GCF_009129705.1). Classification (NCBI taxonomy): domain Bacteria; kingdom Pseudomonadati; phylum Pseudomonadota; class Alphaproteobacteria; order Rhodobacterales; family Roseobacteraceae; genus Roseobacter; species Roseobacter sp. TSBP12. Next base: position 3,611 of record NZ_PYIB01000063.1, on the reverse strand, counting down.
CGCCCTGCGTCAAGCAGGCGGCGGTGACTTCGCGCGCGAAAGCTATCTCGCGGAGCACCTGCCGTACTTCGCCTTCGCCGATGACGATGTGATGGTGCTGCGCGAGGGGGACCTCATGGCGACCCTGCGCCTCAACGGGCTCAATCCGATGACCAGTGAGGACGCCCGGCTCGATGCGCTCAAACGCGCGGTCGCGGCCATCGTCGCCCAGACCGGCAACGCCTTCGGCTTCTACATCCACCGGATCTCAGTCCCGCAGGATCTCGGCATGCGCCCCATCGAAGGGGGCAGCTTCGCCGCCGCGATCGATGCGCGTTGGCAGGCCCATGTCAAAGACCTGCGCCCGGCCAAGCGACAGCTCTATCTCAGCGTCATCCGGCGCCCAGACATCTCCGCGCGCATTCCGCTCCTTCGGGCGCTGGCCCGCAAGGCCTGGGTCAAGGACCGCGCGACCCGGATGCAGGAGCTGAATGAGGTCATGGGCTTCTTCGAGGTGGCGCTTGCCTCGGCCAATCCCGTCAGGCTCACGAAGTCGGGCGGTGAATGGCTAGGCTATCTCAACACGCTGAACGCAGGCAGCTTCTCCCCCATCGCCTTCGGGCAAAGCGCCCTGCCCCTCTCGCACACGCTGAGCAATTGCCGCGCGACCTTTGACGGCGATGTCGTCACCCTGACCGATGCCGTGACCGGCCGGGTCAAATACGGCGCGCTCTTTTCCATGAAGACCTATCCGGCACTCACGGACGTCACACTGCTCGATGCGCTCGACCTGCCGCTCGACATCGTTCTGACGAATTCCTTCAGCCCGATCCCGAACAACATCATGGCCGAACGAATCCAGCGCATCATCCGCCAGATGCAGGCTTCCGACGATGCCGCCGTCTCTCTGCGGGAACAACTGGGCCAGGCCGCCGATGACCAGGAAGCAGGCCGCATCGCCTTCGGCGACCATCACCTTTCCATCGCGGTCTACGCGCCGGATCGCGAAATGCTCGAACGCGCCGCCGCCCAGATCAAGCGCGTGGGCCAGGAAATCATGTCTGTGATCGTGCGCGAGAACATGGCGTTGAAAGCCACCTACTTCGCGCAGCCGCCCGGCAACTTCGGCTACCGCGCCCGCAAGACGCCGATCTCCTCGATCAACTTCGCGGATTTCGCGGCACTGCACGGCAGTGTCGAAGGCCGTGGGCCGGATCAGTCGCCCTGGGGCCAGACCATCTCGGTCCTGCCGACGGTCGGCACCTCGTGCTATCGGTTCAACTTCCATGAGACGGGCAGCCCGGGCAAGGAACCCACTGTCGGTCATACGCTTGTGCTGGGACGCACCGGGACCGGCAAGACGCTCACCGCAGCTTTTCTCGCAGCGCAGGCGCAACGGGTCGGTGCGCGGCTTTTCTTTTTTGACAAGGATCGCGGGCTCGAAATGGCCGTCCGCGCCCTTGGCGGCCGCTACAACGAAATCCGCGCTGGCGTGCCGACGGGCCTCAATCCGCTGATGACCGAGATCGATGAGCGCGGCCGCGCCTGGCTCTCGGACTGGCTCTCGACACTTCTCACAAGGGGCGGAAATCTCACGGGCGAGCAGTCGCGCCATATCCAGAGCGCCGTTACGCAGAACGCCTATGCAGGTAGTGCGCTGCAGAAGTTTTCAAGTTTCGAGACCCTGTTCCAGTCGCTCGACGACGATGGCGAATTGCAAGCCCGTGTCGCCGAATGGGCCCCAGGCGGGCGCTATGGCTGGGTTTTCGACGAGCCCGAGCGCGGCGCGGGCCTCAAGCTCACGGGCGATATCGTCGGGTTTGACATGACCGAAATCCTCGACATGACGACCGAACGCATGGCGGTGCTCTCTTATATCTTCCGCCAGATCGAACGCGTGGTTGAGGATCGCCGCCCCACCATCATCGTGCTCGACGAGGCCTGGAAGCTCCTCGACGATCCGTATTTCGGGGCGCGGCTGGAAAACTGGCTGGTCACACTTCGAAAGATGAACTGCGTTGTGATCATGATGACGCAGTATCCGAGCCAGCTGCGCGACAGCCGCGTTGGCAAGACCATCGTCGAGACGGTCCCGACCCAGATCCTCTTCCCGAACGACCGCGCCACGATCTCGGATTACGACTTCCTGCGCGTGAACGCCAAGGAAGCAGCGCTTCTCGTCCAGCCCACCATCGGCCAGCGCATCGCGCTCGTCCGCTCGGCGGGTGACAGCGTCTTCGTCGATACCGATCTCTCCGCGCTCGGCGACCTCCTCCCCATCCTTGGTGGTGGCGCCACCGGCGAGGCCCGTGTGCCCGCCGATTGGCGCGCCAATCCCGATTTCTGGAGACATGTGATATGAGTTTGAAACCCCTTCTCGCGCTTTGCGCCGCCGCAGGCCTTCTCACGGCTTGCGAGAAATACACCGAGAAAACCTCGCCCTGCTTCGGACGCAACGGCGAGCCGCAGGTGACGCGGTCCGCGCTTTCGGTCTCTACCATGGGCGCTCCGGTTCAACAGGCGGCCAAACCTGACTGCACATTCGAACCCCTGCCCCGTCCGGAATGAGCCGCGCCGCGATCATATCCACCGGGTTCTGCCTTGGCCTTGGTGCCCTGCCCGCGCTCGCCCAGGGCGTGCCGACGCAGGACAATTCCGCGATCGGCCGCGCCGTAGCAAAGGTGACAGCGCTCGCCGAGGATCTGGGCGTTCAGCAGGACAAGGAGCGGACCGAGTCCACGCTGGCCGATGTCCAGGCCGACCAGCTCCGCGTCCTCAAGGAGATGACGGCGGCCATCACCGGCCCCGGCTTCGATATCCGCGCGCTCGAGGGCAATGCGGATTTCGGAGTGGCGGCGGTCTATCCCAATACCGACCCAAGCCCAATGAACAGCCGCCTTTTCGGCGAGGGCCGCGAGACGGTCGAGATGATGATCGTCGAGGTAGCGGGCGAGTTCGCAGGCGCCCCCGGTGTGGCCCGCGCAGGTCTCTCGGCCACCCAGTGGCGCTGCCTTTTCCAGGCCCTGATCAAGCAAGAGAGCCGCTTCAACGTGACCGCCGAAAGCCCAGTCGGGGCCTATGGACTGACCCAGCTCATGCCCGGCACCGCCTCGGATCTCGGCGTCGACCGCTATGACGTGAAAGACAACCTGCGCGGCGGCGCGCGCTACATCACCACCCAACTCAACCGTTTCGGCAACATCCCCCACGCGCTCGCGGCCTATAACGCGGGACCGGGACGGGTCATCGAATATGGCGGCGTGCCGCCCTTTGCCGAGACGCAAGGCTACGTGCGCAACATATCCAAGTTCTACAACGAATACCTCGCCGTCGTGGGCGGGGCCGATGCGCTCGGCACGCTCTCACCCTCGGACTTTGCGCTCGCCGAATATGCCAGCATCTCCGAGGCCGGCGTCTATTACGCCGTCGACAGCTCCGCCACCACAGAGCAGGTGATCAATCGCCTGCGGGCGATCATCCTGCAGATCGACGCGCAACCCAATGCCAAGGCGGCCTGGGAGCTCAACACCTACGCCAAGGCCGAGATCGGTCGCATCCTCAACCTCCGCGTCCGGCTGATGGCGGCAAACCAGCAACGTGAGGCGGCCTATGCGCAGCACCTCGTCGCCGAC